>JAQCND010000511.1 GCA_028274765.1 Bradymonadaceae bacterium | reverse complement strand
ACCGAAGAGTCGAGACAAGATCGAGTCGTTTGCCCGGGATCACGACGTCCCCTTCGACATCTGGTTCGCCCCCGAATCCAACCCCCTCCCCAAATTCAAGGCCAGTGCCGTCCCCGCCACGTATCTATACAGCGCCGATGGGACCCTGCTCTGGTCGCACGACGGCAAGATCGAGTCGAAACAACTCGAGTCCCTCGAGAAAGCCGTCAAACAGGCGGTATCCGAAGGGTGAGACGAGATCTAAAAGAGGAGACCTCATTATTCGCGTTCGGACAAGGAGGCGCACTCTCGGATGGCAGGGCTCCCGAGGGCAATGGTCGTCAAATAATCGAGTGACGCGAGTTGTCGCTCCGCTCCTCCCGACGAGGAATCGCTGAAGCGACCTGCCAGCAGGGGGGCTCGCTTCGCAGACGTATCAGGCTGCTCCGTATGACCGATGGAACTCGTCATATGAGGCGACCTTCGGAGCGCCAGTGTCCTTTTGTGCCAACCCCGGCAGTGCGCCGGTCTGGAATGAGGTGCTCGATCTCTCAAATCAAAATTTCATTTCCATCGCTCTCGGGCTGGACGCTTACTCCCCTTGTCGGGTCCATCCTTGTCGCTGGAGCCATGGGGACGAGCGTGTCCGAACACACACGGGGAAGGCGCTGAGGCTCGCACTCGTCGCCGCTTCGTCGATAGCCTCCATCAGTCGTCTCCCAAAACCCAGGCTCCGTACCCGACAACCTCGTCTCGCCCCCCTGCCGTATCGCCAGAATTTTGGAGATCGAGCGTCTCGACCGACAGTTCCCGTCGATCGGCAGCCAACAGGAGCCCTCGAATGGCGAGCCGGCCGCAGGCATCGCGACGTCCAATGTCGTCGGGTTCGAGTGATTCGATCGCCTCGCAGGTGGTGCGGTCGACGTCGCGAGCCGTCTCATAGTCGAGATGGTGACTCAAATCCGAGCTGACGGCCACGAATGTCTCGCGGTCGTTCCACGTCTCCTCGATCAGATCGGCGACCGCCTCGTCGGGGGCTTCTCCCGTCACCACCGGGACGAGCTCAACCTCACCGAAGAGGGTCTGGATGAAGGGGAGATGGGTCTCGAGGCTATGCTCGTCGCGATGGGGTTCCTCGGCGACGTGGATCACATCTCGAGATGCGAGCTCGTCGATAGTCTCGCGATCGAGAGGCGTCATGCCCAGTGGGGTTTCGAAGGCCGAGGCCCGGCTGGAGGCGAGTCCCTCGAAACGCGTGAAGTGCGAGGGCCCGATTAAAACAACGCGTTCGACAGACTCGGCGATCGGAGCGGCGGCTCCGTAGGCACGTCCCGCCACCATGCCCGAATAGACGTAACCGGCGTGCGGGGCGATGACCGCCTCGGGACGTCCGCCGAGTTCCGGGGGAGACTCGTCTACATACGAATCGACCGATTCTTGCAGGGCGGCTCGTTCCGAAGGATAGAACCGACTGTCGCAGGCGGGGGCACGCGTCGTATCTGTCATGGTCACGAGGGGGGAGAGCAGCTCGACGTAAGACTCGTATGTGCTCCCGAATGTCGTCGACGCTCGAACGGATTCAAGCCCCTGGCGCCTCTGCCTGTCCGGGCTCGATCACGCCTCGCCCCTCGCATCGGTCGCATTCGACCACTCGCTTGGGGCCGACCGTCAGATCGATCTCGCCCGACCCGTGGCACTCCGGGCACTCGGTGCGCTGGGGCCCTTCGTCGTCCCAGCAGAGTTCGAGATTGTCGACCTCGAGTACGCGGAGCTCGGCATCGGACTGCGAACTTCCCAGACGGGCACTCGAGGGGGGCTTTTCGACATCGACGGGATCGAACTCCACCCATATCTCCGAAGCGTCGACTAATGCCTGCTGGACGTCGTCGTTCAACGCCCGGAGATGGGTCTCGACCGTCCCCTGGATGGGGGTCCCGTCCTGCGTTTTGAGAAGGCCCAGCGTGATGCGATATCGTCCCTCGTCTTGAGGTTGAGCCATGCCCCCCAGGGCGACAATTCGAGCCAGACATCGCATTCTCGAAGTCTTGACGTCCGTCATCAGCCAGCTCCCGTCGTTTGGTATCCAACCGCGAGCATCGAGTGGATCGTCAGGGAAAAAGCGAACACATCATGGTGCATACGATTCGCCAGCCCCCTGCGGCAGGCAGTCTTGATCCAAGCCTCACCTCGTGTCAACTTGCTTCCTCCCGCCTCGTCCCTGCTTCTCTCCATCGATGAGGGTTTTCATGCGAGACGACGTTCTCGAACTCATCCCCGACGAGCACGCCCCCGAGGCCTGGCGCCGAGCCTTCGATCAGGTGCGCGAGCACACGATAGCCGGCCCGCTCGACATCGAACTCCGAGAGGTCGATGACCATTCACTCGAGCTGGCGATGCCCATCACCGACGCCGCCCGTCAGCCCTTCGGCCTGCTGCACGGAGGGGTCAGCATGGTCCTCGCCGAAACGGCTGCGAGTTTCCATGCCTGCTGGGGCGTCGATCTCGAGGAGCGCATGCCCGTGGGGACCGAGATCAGCGGTTCGCATCTCGATTCTGCCCGTTCCGGGAAGGTCCGGGCACTTGCGACCGTTCTGCGGCGCGGGCAACGCACGATCGTCCACGAAGTCGAAGTGGTCCACGAGAGCGGCGACGAGCTCTGTCGGGCGAGAGTGACCAATCTCTACGTCCATCCCGATTCGGCATAGCATGCCGCCCTGCATCGTAATCCTATGATGCAGAGCGATCGCACGAGAATGCATGCTACGCAGACTCGAGCCGTCTGGGAGCCGGCGCTCCAGAGGGCGCCTGTCCCGGGCTTCTCGATCTCCCCGGGGATCGCCCCCGTGCGCCTGTACGTCTCGAACGTGAGTCTTCTTGCCGGCACGTCGCGCCAGCGACGCCTCATGGCGAGGAGTTCGAACCGCGACCGCGTGGACGATTCTAGTACGATCGCCCTCTCTCATGATACTGGAGCATTGTCATCGATCGAGGACGCGGTCTATCCTCGATCGAGCGCCGAAGCAGGAGTCGAGTGCTCCCGAGAGTCCTCGCCGCTGCCTCCTCACTCCATCGAGTCACACCACATGCATGCGATCCGCGACGTCCATCAGCCCGTTGCCTGGCTCGGGCTCACCGTATGCCTCGCAGGATGCGTGAGCACGCTCGCAGGCTGCGACGATTCGAAGTCCTCCGAGTCCTCGTCCGACCCCGCCTCCCCCGAGTCGAACGAACAGGCCACCTTCCAGGCAGAGGAAGTGACGTTTCAATACGAGCGTACCGCCCGACTGTTCGAACGGATCCGACAGCGGCTCCGCGAAGTCGGCGCTCCTGGACAGCATGCATCTCCGGAGCGCGTCGAACGATACCGCCGCGAGAGCTGGTGTACACCCACGATCGCCCCCGTGACCTGTCGAACCGGCGGTGAGGTGACGGGACGCCCGACGGGATGGGCCCGCGCCACCTTGACCGCCGTCTATCCCTCCAAAGAGGCCGATCGCGCCCGAGGATGGACCTATCTCTACGAAGATCGCCGGGTCCCCGAGAAGACCCGTTCGGGCTGGGGGATTCGGTTCTGGCTCTCGTATCGAGCTCGCCGCGTCGCCGGCAACGAGCTTCGCATCGAGCTGTTTCACATCGACGAGGGAGATGTCGTCGACACGATTCGTCTCGGCAACGCCTATCACTACAAGGTCGCGCAGACTCGTGTGGCCGTCTCCGCCCCTCTCGACGAGACGTCGTCTGACGACGAGCCCGAGGAGCTACGCCGACTCGAGAGCGAGCTGTCACGACTGCTCGCCTCCCCCCAGCGGTTTCGCACGACAGTGACCGCTCGGCTCGAACAGCTGCAGCGCCGTGTCGAACGCGCCATCGAGCAAGGCGAGGTCGGCATGTGTCGGCGCGACGCGGGCGCATCCGGTGACGAGGGCTGCGCCGAAGTACCGCTCGACGAACAGGCTCGGGACGTTTGGCTCGATCGGGCCCGGAAGAGACTCGAACGCCACCGCCGACTCGTCCAGAAGCACGAGACTCGACTCCACGAGATGCTGCTCCGTGCGCTCACCCGAGAGACGTGGTCGAGCTCCGTGGATGGTGAGCCATGATCGCTCGAGATGCGAGGCTCTGCCATGTCGAGCCATAAAGTGCGAGACACGTTGCTCGTCACCGTTGGATTTGCGCTTCTGTACGGCTGGAGCGCTTCACCTTACTTTTTGGGGGGAGATTCCGGGTTGTTCGCCACGATCTTCGCCGACGGTGGAACCGCTCACCCCCCCGGATACCCCCTTTATTCGATGTACCTGTGGGCGCTCTCGTGGATGCCAGCCGCTTCGCCGGCTCACGGGGCCTCGCTGGCGACGGCTCTGCTGGGCGCTTTGGCCGTCGGCGCGCTCTACTGGGCGGCTCGGCAGTGGAAGATGTCTCGGTGGGCGTCGCTGCTGGGGGCGATCGGCTTCGGGCTGTCGTCTCACGTCTGGCTCTTTCACACCCAGCCCGAGGTCTTCGCTCTCAATCATCTCGTCGGCGCCCTCATCCTCGGCATGGCAGCCCCCGACGCTCCCTTGAAGGGCGCGTATCGACTGGGGGCTCTGGGACTGCTGGCCGGTCTGGGGCTCTCGAGCCACCACACGATCGTCCTGCTGACCCCCATCGGGCTGTACGGGGTCTATCGCGGATGGAGCGAGGCCGAACATCGATTCATGGCCCTTCTCGGGGGCGCCGTCTCGCTCGTCGTTGGACTCGTGCCTTACGCCTACCTCGCCTGGGTCACTCAGACCGACGCCTGGCAATGGGACAGGCCCGATTCGCTCGCCGACATCGTGCATGTCTTCTTGCGCCGTGATTACGGGACGCTCAGCCTGACGGCGGAGTCGGCGGAGTACATCCCCCTCGAACAGTTGGGCTTCTGGGGCCGCCATGTGCCCGCCGACATGCTCTATCTCCCGGTCGTCGTGGCGCTGGTCGGGATCGGATATGTCGCCATCGATATCGTTCGAGACGACCACAACGGACCGACGGGACTGATCTG
>JAQCND010000474.1 GCA_028274765.1 Bradymonadaceae bacterium | reverse complement strand
CAAGGTCCAGATCACCGAGGGCAACTTCCAGGACTTCACCGGAACGGTCGAAGAGGTCGACGAAGAGGACGACCAGCTTCAGGTCTTCGTCGAAATCTTCGGCCGACCCACCTCGGTCGAGTTTGAGTTCAACCAAGTCGAAAAAGTCGATTGATTTGAGCACAAGCCCCCTCGAGAGTCATGGCTGGAAAAGAAATTGCGCAAATTAAACTGCAGGTGCCGGCTCAGCAGGCGGATCCTTCTCCGCCAGTCGGACCGGCACTCGGGCAGCACGGCATCAACATCATGGAGTTCTGCAAGGCGTTCAACGCCAAGACCGAAGAACACGACCCGGGGACGATCATCCCGGTCGAGATCACGGTCTATGCCGACCGCTCGTTCGATTTCATCACCAAGACGCCGCCAACGTCGCGCCTGGTTCTCAAGGAACTGGGCATCGAAACGGGCAGCGGCATCCCCAACCGCGTCAAGGTCGGCGAGCTGACCTGGGAACAGGTCAAGGAGATCGCCGAGGTCAAGCTCCCCGATCTCTCGACCGACGACCTCGAAGCGGCGGCTCGCACCGTCCAGGGGACGTGTCGTTCGATGGGGGTCGAGGTCCTCAAGGAGGGCGAGGAGAGTTCCTTCGACGAGGTGGTCGACCCCGACGAGATGGACGAAGACGACGAAGACGACGAGCTCGAGATGATTTGACCCAGCGGTCGACGCGACGCGCTCCGGGGGCGGCCGTCGAGCTCGCGACGACAGATAGACTGCGATAGTTCGGTCACAGGAGAACACCGATGGTTCAGCGAGGCAAACAGTACGAAGACGCGTCTGAAAAGATCGACCCGACCTACGCGTACAACGTCAGCGAGGCGGTCTCTCTTCTCAAAGAAGCCGCTTACGCGAGCTTCGACGAGTCAGCCGACGCGGCCTTTCGGCTCAACGTCAATCCCCGTCACGCCGACGAGATGGTGCGCGGGTCGCTCGTGCTCCCCCACGGTACCGGCGCCGATACCAAGGTGCTGGTCTTCGCGCAGGGCCAGAAGGCCGACGAAGCCGAAGCGGCCGGCGCCGACATCGTCGGTGGGGACGAGCTGGTCGAGCGCATCGACGAAGAGGGATTCCTCGACTTCGATGTCGCCGTCGCGACTCCGGACATGATGGGTGATGTCGGTCGCATCGGTCGTATTCTCGGACCGCGCGGCCTGATGCCGAATCCCAAATCTGGCACCGTGACTTCGGACCTCGACGACATCATCGAAGAGCTGAAAGCCGGTCGCGTCGAATTTCGTGTCGACGATGCGGGCATCATTCACCTTACGTTCGGGCGCGTCAGTTTCTCGGCCGACGAACTTGAAGAAAATCTGATCGAGATTGCCGAGGAGCTCGTGCGCCTCAAGCCCGCCAGCGCCGAGCTCCCGTACTTTCAGTCCATCTCGGTCAGTTCGACGATGAGTCCCGGCATCAAGGTCGAGCCGGGATTTGCTCGAAACTTCATCACCGAAGACGACTGAGACGATGGGCGAGCGCTCGCCGACGTCGGGCGTTCGCTTGACAGGGCCCCGCTACGCTCGCTAACGCTGGGAACAATGCATCGAGTGCCTCATCGAAGGCACGAACTGACTCGACGACGAGAGGTCAACTGAAGACGTCCGAGACATCTCGACAACTGCATAGCTTCCGTCGAAGAAGTGCGGGGAGGCGAATCACGCCCCGAGGGCGCCGATTCACCTCTTAAATCCATCCCGGCGGAGACGGCGCGACGCGGCTCGTCTGACGAGTCCATCCGAATCTGGAGACCACGATACCTCCGCGCCGTCTCAATCTGTCGGCTCGGAGGTTTTTTGTATGTCGCCGACGGAAGCATCGAGCCACAACTCGGACTCGAGACACCATCGCCACACGCAACGCAAGCTACACGAGGGATCCACCGTGGAACGTGCCAGGAAAAAAGAGATCATCGAAAAATTCGAGGAGGACCTCCCCGAAGCTCAGTCGATCGTGCTGACCAATCAGACGGGCATCGACGCCAACACGATCGATGATATTCGGAGCGAATTCCGGGCGAACGACGTGCACTACCACGTCGTCAAGAATACACTCGCCAAAATCGCCATCGAGGACACGGAGGTCGAGCCGCTCTCGGACCTGTTCAAGTACCCGACTGCTGTCGCCTACAGCTTCGACGACGCCGCGATGCCAGCGAAGCTGGTGCGCGACGCCGAGGAAGAGTACGAGCAGTTCGAGATGAAGGGCGGCTTCCTCAACGGCGACGTCATCGAGCCGGATACGGTTCGCGACCTCGCCGACATGCCGAGCCGAGACAAGCTCCGGCGAGACCTGCTCGGTCTCTTCGAGTCGGTGCAGACCAAATTCCTCCGCCTTCTGGAGACGCCCTCTCAGGATCTCGTCAACGTGCTCGAAGCGCGCAAGGACGACCTCGACGAGGAGTAATCACTATTTGCTGATTCGTATCATCTCTGCGTCGTGAGACGTGGAGCCTCAACGTGAGATCGATTCTACTACGAGGAACATACCCATGGCAGATCTGGAACGCGAAGACGTTATCGACTACCTCAGCAACCTCAGCGTCATGGAGCTCTCCGATCTAGTCGGCGAGCTCGAAGACGAGTGGGGCGTCGAGGCGGGCGCTGCTGCGGCCGCCGCCGCTCCCGTCGCCGCCGCCGAAGGAGACGAGGAAGAAGAGGAAGAAGACGAAGAGCAGAAGATCTTCGACGTCTCGATCGAGGACTTCGGCTCCAACAAGATTCAGGTCATCAAGGCCGTCCGCGGCGTGACCGACCTGGGTCTCAAGGACGCCAAAGAGCTCGTCGAGAACGTGCCCTCCGTCATTAAAGAGGGCGTCGACAAGGAGACCGCCGACGAGATCAAAGAAGATCTCGAAGACTCGGGAGCGACCGTCGAATTGAAGTGACGCATGACCGCGCGTCGACTTCGGGCCGGATGGAGTTCGCTCCATCCGGCTTTTTTTATGGGAGTTTGTCTCTGAGTCGTTACGTGACACAGCGGCCCCTTCTGCCTGAGTAGGTACGACAGTCCGTCGCTCGTGTATGCTTCCCATCTGAGCGCCGGGGCATCTCGCTGTCCCGTCCGAGCCGTTCTGTGACTCTGAGCCTCATCTACTCGCTCGAACTCGAGGAGGGAGCCCGATCGCTCTCAGTTTCGCGCTGGGCCTTTCGGGAGGCACGAGACTCGGCCTGTTGGATGACCTTGGGTTTGTAGTCGGGATAGTCAGCGGCGATCTCGTCGTATGTCTCGCGAGCTCGCTGCCATCGCTTGAGTTTCTCGAGCGACCGCGCC
>JAQCND010000455.1 GCA_028274765.1 Bradymonadaceae bacterium | reverse complement strand
CGTGGTTCTCACCGAGACCCAGATCGACGTCGACAAGACTCGCATGCAGCGGGCGAGCCTCGCCAGCCACCAGCCCGAGCTGTCGACCTCCGACGGGACCCGTATCGAGTCCAGCTTCACCTTTCCGGCCGAGGCGCCCGAGCCCCAGTCGTCGGCCCTGCCGGACTGGACACGGAGCGACCATCTCAAAGAAGAAGAGTTCACGCGCGCCGTCTCGCTGGGACTGTTCGACTACCTGCGCAAGAGCTACTCTCAGGGGTTTGTCGTCTCGCTCAGCGGCGGGGCCGATTCGACGGCGACGGCCTGTCTGTGTGCGTTGATGGTCCGCCTGGCGGTCCACGACATCGGCCTCGAAGGGGTCCAGGAGAAACTCGGCTACATCGATGGGATCGAGGCGGCCGACTCGGCCGAGGCGATCGTCGACGAGCTGCTGACCTGTGCCTATCAGGCGACACGCAACAGCTCCGGTCGCACGCGAAGCGCCGCCGAGACGGTGGCGACCTCGATCGGAGCCGAGTATCTGGAGCTCGACGTCGATGCAGTCGTCCAGAACTACACGGAGCTGATCGAAGACGCCATTGGACGCGAGTTGACCTGGGAGACCGACGACATTCCCCTCCAGAACATCCAGGCCCGGGCCCGGGCGCCGAGTATCTGGATGCTCGCCAATATCGAGAACGCCCTGCTTTTGGCGACGAGCAATCGCTCCGAGGCCGCCGTCGGGTACACGACGATGGATGGCGATACCTGCGGCGGGGTCAGTCCCATCGCGGGCATCGACAAGGCATTCCTGCGGCGGTGGCTGATCTGGATGCGCGATCACGGACCGGAGAAACTAGAGGCTTGGCCGATGCTCGAGGCCGTCACGGCTCAGCAGCCGACCGCCGAACTCCGTCCCCAGGAGGCCGATCAGACCGACGAGGGCGATTTGATGCCCTATCCCCTCCTGGATGCCATCGAAAAGGCGGCCATTCGCGACCGATACTCGCCGCTCGAGGTCTACCAGCTCGTCCGCGAGAAGTTCGACCAGTACTCCGACCAGCAATTGGCCGACTGGGTCGAAGACTTCTTTCAGCTCTGGACGCGCAACCAGTGGAAGCGGGAGCGATACGCCCCCTCGTTTCACCTCGACGACGAAAACCTCGATCCCAAGACGTGGTGTCGATTCCCCATCCTGTCGGGCGGCTTCGAGGAGGAGCTTCGCGAACTCCGCGAGTACGTCGAGGACCTGTGAGAAGAGAACGGGCTCTCTTTTGAGCCCATTGGGTAATCATCGGGACCGGTGAGCTCAGTCGCCCGCGACGTCATGCCAATCGTTCGATGCGGACCCGGAGACGGCATGCTCCACCAGCGGGACGATGAAGCTGGCGTCCCGAGCCTGAGCGTCTTCACGTCCCCCGACGGCAGCCCGAATCCCAAAGCTCCACAGACTGGCCGTCCCCAATACTCACCGGCCCGAGAATCACCGATGCCGCACACCTACGACTATCCCCGGCCTGCCCTCACCGTCGACTGCGCCATATTCGCTCCCGACGGCTCCGACATCGCCTCGAGCGAGGGGCTCGAGATCCTGCTCGTTCGCCGCGATTCACCTCCCTTCGAAGGGCAGTGGGCCACGCCCGGGGGCTTTGTCGAGATCGACGAGCCGATCGAGACAGCCGCCCGGCGCGAGCTCCGCGAGGAGACGGGACTCGAGGTCGAGGAGATCGAGGAGTTCGGCGTCTTCGGCACGCCGGGCCGCGATCCGCGCGGTCGCATCGTGGCAGTCGCCCACTGGGCACTGATCGATCGCAGCGAGGCCTCGATCGAGGCGGCCAGCGACGCTCGAGAAGCGCAGTGGTTCGCCTGTGACGATCTCCCCGAACTGGCGTTCGATCACGACGCACTCGTCGCCGACGCCCGACGGGCGGTAGCAAAACGGGCTCGCACTGGGCCGATCGGACTTGGCGTATTGGACGAGCCCTTCGAACTCGCGACCTGGCGTCGGCTCTACGAGATCGTGCTCGATCGGGAGGTTGACGCCGATCGTCTCGGGACGATCTTCTCGGAGGCCGGACTCCTCCGAGAATCCGGCGAAACGTCCTCCGCCGATCGGACGGCTTACACCCTTGATCGACAGCGTTATCGCGCACTCGTCGACGAACCGATCGGCTGGCTGGAGGCTGATCGGTGACTCGAGACGTCCGGCCCCCAGCGGTTGTCGAACCATCGAGATTCGAGCCCCACTGTCGCCATGTCTGAACGAGCCCTGCTCGCAATCGATATTCAGCACGACTTTCTCCCCGATGGTGCCCTGCCCGCTCCGGGAGGCGACGAGGTCGTCCCCGTCACCAACCGGCTGGTGGACTCGTTCGAGCTCGTCGTCGCCAGTCAGGACTGGCATCCCCCCAACCACGGGAGTTTCGCCTCCAATCACGCGGGGCACGACATCGGCGAGGTGATCGAATTCAACGGCCTCGATCAGATCCTCTGGCCCGACCACTGTGTCCAGGGGGGCGAAGGGGCCGAGTTTGCGGATGGACTCGACACCGACGCCTTCGATCACATCGTCCAAAAGGGGACCAACCCCGAGATCGACAGTTACAGCGCCTTCTACGACAACGACCACCGGCGCGCGACCGGACTCGACGACTATCTGACCGATCAGGGCGTCGAGGAGGTCTTTCTGGTGGGATTGGCGACCGACTACTGTGTCAAGTTCACGGCGCTCGACGCCTGCAAGCTCGGATACGAGACCTGGGTCGTCGTCGACGGATGCCGCGGCGTCGAAAACGCCATGGGCGATATCGACGGGGCCTTCGCCGACATGCAAGAGGCGGGCGCCAAGTTGATGGACAGCGGGGCGCTCGAGGCGCATCTCTTCGATTGAACGACTTCTCACCAGAGCCGAGCCACCTCGCGAAGATGTGAGAAATGTCCCTCGATACTGGCTGCGGCAGTGCGCTGGCCTACTCGAGTGGCGTGTACATTCCCTCTTTGAAAACGCTCTGGTTGGACTCGACGGCGGGAGGGCAGGGGGAGGAGACTCGCTGCCTTCGAGCTTTGTCACGACGGCGAGTCTCTCATCGACTGATGCGGTCGAGACGACATGGTCGGAGCAAGAACATCGAGGGGAGATGCGGGCGAGACGTTCGGGGTTGGTCTCGACGACCCGCATCGGTTCGAGGATGAGCGATTCGACTCATACGAGGGTTTTCTCTTCCATGCCGCCCATTGAAGACTCGAGCGACTCTCTCCGCCGTCGAACCGAATCAAACGGCCATACGGCGGGGGGAGCCGCCACGATCGTCATTCGACCTGGACGAGGTGGTAGTTTTTCTTGCCCGAGCGGAGCACGAGCATGCTCTCGCTGGCCAGGTCGTCGGTGGTCACGTGATAGCGCAGATCCTCGATCTGCTCGTTGTTGAGGTAGCCGCCGCCCTGTCGGATGAGCCGCTTGGCTGCTCCGCGCGAGGACTGGAGGTCGGTCTCGACGAAGAGATCGCGGATCTCGATGCCCTCGCCGGTGAGTCGGTCGCGATCGAGGGTCGTCGAGGGCACGTCGGAGAAGATCTTCGCCAGCTCTTCGTCGGTCATGCCCTCGATGGTCTCGCCGTAGAGGACGTCGCTGGCACGAGAGGCAAAATCGGCTGCATCTTTGCCGTGGACGAGGGACGTCACTTCCCAGGCCAGTTTCTCCTGGACTTCTCCGCGGTTGTCGCCGGCCTCGATGGTGGCCGTCATCTCCTCGACCTCTTCGTGCGGCAGGAACGTGAACATCCGCAGAAGCTGAGGCGTCTCTTTGTCGTCGCGCCGCACCCAGTACTGGTAGAATTCGTACGGACTGGTGCGGTCGGGATCGAGCCAGACCGTTCCCTCGGCCGTCTTGCCGAGTTTCTCGCCGCTCGCGGTCGTGATCAGCGGCGCCGTGATGCCGTGGGCGGTCTCGCCGAGCTTGCGCCGAATCAGATCGGCGCCCGCCGTGATGTTCCCCCACTGGTCGGAGCCGCCGACCTGGAGCTGGCAGTCGTGCTCCCGGTAGAGGTGGTAGAAGTCGTAGGCCTGGAGCACCATGTAGCTGAATTCGGTGTAGCTGATGCCCTGCTCGCGCTCCTCGAGCCGGTCCCGGACCGATTCTTTGTTGATCATCGAGTTGACCCGGAAGTCCTTGCCGATATCGCGGAGCATCTCGAGAAACGACAGCTCGCCGAGCCAGTCGGCGTTGTTCAACAGCGGCGTCGACCCCGAGGGGAGATTCCCCGGTGCCGTGCCGAGCGTCTCGGGATGCATCTCGACGGCTCGCTCGAGCACGCGGTCCATCTGATCGGAGATGCCGTCGAGGTTGGCCTGAAGCGCCTCTTCGTCGAGGAGATTGCGCTCCTCGTCTTTGCCCGACGGATCGCCGATCAGGCCCGTCGCGCCACCGACGATCGCGAGCGGCTGGTGGCCGTGGCGCCGAAAAAAGGCGAGCATCATCAACGGCAGGAGGTTGCCCACTTGGAGCGACGATGCCGTCGGATCGAAGCCACAGTAGAGGTTGATACGCTTGTCGACGAGTAGCTCATCGATGGCCTCCTCGTCGGTGGACTGATGGACGAATCCTCGCCAGTCGAGTTCGGAGAGAATACTGCTTCGAAAATCGGCCATGAGATGACCTCTCAGGTTCGAATCAATTCGTGTTCGGTGACAATGCCGTTCATGTCCACGTCGTGTCCGTCGGTCGGGAGGGGGGCGTCGTAGAGCTGACAGTCGTAGCACACTCCGAGTACAAATACGCTCTCGCGCGGCTCGGCACTTCCAGCGTCTTCGTCCGTTCGCGCGAGCCGTCGGCGAAGCAGGCGGTCGTAATATCCCATCCCTCGCCCGATCCGACCGCCCCCGCGATCGAACGCCACACCGGGGACCATCACGAGATCGATCGAGGCGAGTCGACCGGCCGTTTGGATGGGCTCGGGGATGCCGTACGTCCCCTCCTGGAGTTCGTCGAGCGTTGAGACGGGCGCGAACTCCATGTCGGGCGGATCGGTCGCCGTCACTCGAGGGAGCCAGACTTGACCTCCACGCTGGAGACGCGTCGTGAGGGCCTCGGAGACGTCGAGCTCGGCGTCGGTGGCAATGTATCCGGCGACACAGTCGCGCTGAAGAAACGGCTTCCAGTCCAGGAGGCATCGTACGACCGCCCGCGAGGCAGAGTGACGCTCCTCTCGGGCGAGGGCTTGTCGGGCCCGACGCCCCTGCTTCCGGAGCTGGTCCTTGGGGCTCGAATGCGTGTACTCTGTCATATCAGCCCCGGTCTGTCCGTGGTTCGCCTCGAGTGTGTTGCGAGTCGAGAGAAAGTATGTACGCAATTTGCATCCTCGAAGCGCTTATCGTGAGATGAGTTCCCCCATCGTGCGCCGCTTTATATTAGAGCGACACCGCCGACTTGCAAGGGCGAGTCGCTCCACGCGAGACCCGCTCGTTTCCTCCGGCCTCGGACCTCTGATGCAACATCTCCCCGATCGCTGCCGACGATCATGAGGGGAGGGAGACCAGTGGCGAGCGTCAGGTGGTTTGGAAGGGCTCGCCGCTCCGTTCGGTCGTGCTCGCGAGCCGATGGATCGCTCGGACGAGCCCCTCGAACGTCCCCTCCCCATGGCCGGTCGTCGGCGGGCGGCGCGCGCAGGTGCGCCGGAGGGCCCCATGTGGACGTCTGTATCCCGAGCTGAGGGATATGGTGCTCGAATGCCCTGTTCGATGGCCAGCGGTCGGTAGGGTTGCCGTATTTCGGATAGGTATGCATGCATTCAGCGTGGAGCGAGCTCATACAAAACCGTACTATTGTCGTGTCC
>JAQCND010000453.1 GCA_028274765.1 Bradymonadaceae bacterium | reverse complement strand
GAGGTGCCCGCAGAGATGGGTGTATCGCTGATCGGGCATGTCCTCGAGCAGGAGTTGACGACCGATCCCGTGGAAGAGGGCGTAGGCCTCCTGCCAGCGGTGCGTGCGAACGTGCCGTAAAAGTCGGAGGCGTCGGAGGCGTTCGAGGAGATCTCGAACTGAAAGTCCCCGCGGTCCCGTCGAGTGAAATTCCTCGTCGAGTACCAGCGAGACGAGGCTCTTCGAGAGGGGAAGCGAGGCGACCGAGAGGAGCTCGACGACGAACAGCTCGCGGCGCGATAGCTCGTCGAGTCTCGACTGGACAAGCGTGGTCAGTTGCGATTCGATGTCGGGGATGGGCGCGCGCTCCTGCTCGTCGTCGCCGTCGATCTCGTCGAAGACGGGGAGGGTTTCGATGTCGTCCGCTTCGTCGGTCTCGATCAGATGATGCTGATAGATCAGTTCCTCGAGCAGGAGTGGATTGCCGCGGCTCCATTGCAACAGGCGGGGCGCCATGTCATCGGGGATCTGGGGGCCCGTCGTCTCGAGGTAACGACGACCTTCGTCATCGGAGAAGCCACGGACCGAACACCAGTGAACCGACACGGGCGTATCCCGCAGAGCGTCGAGAAGCTTCGGTCCCTCCTCGCGGGCTCCAACCCCCTCGCGGCTGCGCCACGTACCGATGATGACGCATGGCAACTCGTCGGGTTCCATGATGAGATCGGCCAGGAGCGAAGCCGTATCTCGACTCGCCTGGTCGAGATCGTCCATCAAAATCAGCAGGGGGCGTTGCGAGGCCAACCGTCGGAGCAGCTCTCGCAGCTTCGAGACGGCTTCGTGACGGCGACGTGGCCGCTCGATCGCCTCTCCCTCTCGTCGGTCCGAGTCGTCGCCTCCGAGACCGGGGAGGATCTGGGCCGAACGCTGCCTGAGCGTCTCGAGGATCTCGCCGAGTTCCCCCTCGGTCCGTTCGCAGATGTCGCGGATCTGAGCGGCGATCTCCTCCCAGCCCTGATAGATGCCCGATTCGCGCCGATGACACTGGCCTCGCAGTACGAGCCAGCCGCGCTTGGAGGCCCAGTGTCCGATGTGCTCGGCCAGTGCCGTCTTGCCGACCCCGGCTTCTCCGGAGAGCAGCGAGATCCCGAGCGACTGTCGTCGGGCATGCGCCTGGACGTCGTCGATGATCTGCTCCAGCAGCTCCGATCGGCCGAAAAACGCCTCCTGTTCGGGGACGAAGGTCGGCGGGATGTCGACCGAGCGGGGATGGGAGCTTTCGACAATCGACTGAACTTCGTCGAGCGACGGACGTACCTCCGGATCGGACGAGAGGAGACGCATGACGAGATCGACCCAGGGGGCCGGACAGCGAGGAGCGAGTTCGGAGAAATTCGAGGCTTCGAGCGACTCTCGGGGCCCCGGCGCCCCCTCCTCCTCGAGCTCCAGGGGACGACACCCGGCAATGGCCTCGAAGAGAATGCAGCCCAGCGCGTAGCGGTCGGCTTCGGGGGTCGGCGACTCCGAGGGCCCGAGTTCGGGCGCCCGATAGGAGCGGGCGTACTGGAGTGATTCGTACAGGGGCTCGTCCGGAGTCGGAGAGAGGCGTTCGAAGGGCTGGAGATGTTCGACGAGTCCGAAATCGGCGAGTCGGCAGCGCCCCTGTGAATCGACGAGGATGTTGCCGGGGGTCAGGCCCCCGTGAGGGGTTCGAAACCGATGCAGATACTGGAGAGTCGAGACGATCTGGGGGATGAGCGTCTCGAGGCGAAGGAGCACGAGATCGAGCCGGTCGCGATTCGCAGCCGCCTCCGCCGAGACGGCCCCCGTCCCTCGATCGTGTTTGGACTCGGGGGACTCGCCATCTGGATCGTGTGAGTCGACCTCTTCGGTCTCGGAATGGTGGGGGGCCTGCTCGGAGGAGACGTCGATCCTCGACGTCGACTGATCCGGGGAGTTGTCCTCTCGGGCGTTCGATGACTCCGAGCTATCGGATGCCCCTCGTTGATGCTCGCGCTGGAGGAGGTCGCGCTCCTCGTTGGTCGGGGGGCGACGCAGATACGTGGCGATGTCGGTGCCCTCGACGTATTCGACGAGGAAGGCAAAGGGCGAGACGTTCTCGATCGGGGTGAGGTAGTCGACGAGATGGGGGTGATCGAGCCGGGCGAGTGCCTCGAAGTACTGCCGAAAGGTTTCTCGATCCGAAGGAAGCGTACGGTCGAGCTCCTTGAGGGCCACGGGGCCGTCGCGCGACTCGAGCGTCGCCCGGTAGACCGTTCCGAGCAGACCGCGTCCGAGGCGTTCGGTGCGTGTGACGTCGTCCGGTCGTGTCATCGCGAAAGAGGCGAAAGGCCCGGCTCTCGGTCCGTATATCGAAAAGAGCCAGGACGTGGGGGAAATTTATGTGCGATCGAGGCGGAGTTGCTCGAAATAGTCGACCTCCTCGAGCATGTTCCACACTCGAGTCAGCGGCAGCCCAATGATTGCCGTGTAATCGTCCCCCCGCATCGATCGAAAGAGGCGAATTCCCGCCTCCTCGATCTTGTAGCTTCCGGCACAGTCGAGAGGTTCGTCCTCGTCGACGTAACGGCGGATGTCGTCATCGGTGAGGTCGCGCATCTCCATCTCGAATGCAATGGCCTCCTCGAGTTGCTCACCCGAGGGAGGCTGGAGGGCGACGGCCGTCGTCAACCGATGGGTTCGGCCGCTCAGGGTTCGAAGTTGACGACACGCCGCCTCCCGGGAGCCGGGTTTGGTCAGACGCGTCCCGTCGACATCGATCGTCTGATCGGCCCCGAGGACACAGGCGTCGGGATGTCGGCGTGCGACGGTTCGAGCCTTGAGAGCGGCGAGCCGACGCGCTAAGGATCCGGGCGATTCACCCTCTCGAGCCGATTCGTCGACGTCCGCTCCATCGACGTCGAAGTCGAGCCCGAGTCGATCGAGCAACTGTCGTTTGTAGGACGAATGCGAGGCCAGCATGAGTGAAGAAGACGAGGAGACCATGAGTTCGAGAGAGGAATCGCTCGAGACATTGAGAGAGACGCACGATTTTCCGTGCGACTACTCGATGAAAGTCATCGGGGACAACTCGGAGGCATTTGTCGCCCACGTCGATCAAGTGGGGACGAACCTCACTCGAGACGACGTCAACCCCGAATTCAAGACCCAGGAGAGCGGGGAGGGCACATACATCTCTGTGACCATCTCGTTCGAGATCCACGAGGCCGAGACCATCCTCGACATCTACGAGGGGATGAACGACATCGAGGGGGTTCGGATGGTGATGTGACCCGTCTCCGAGAGGGTCGATTTACTGGGTGGGAGGGCGCGTCGACGCCGGCGAGTCGCTCGAACTTCCCAGCAGATCCCAGACGAAGAGCCCGCCCCCCGAAAGAAGAGCGCCGATGCCGGTCGACAGAAGAATGTTGGCAGTGCGCTTTTGACTTTGTCCCTTCTGAAGAAGGTTGGAATTGACCCCCCCGAGACGCTGTTGTTCAGTCGCCAGTCGATCGTGCGTATTGCGGGCCTGCATGCCCATGATCACGCTTCCCCCGACGAGAGCAGCCGACGCGCCGAGGAGACCATAGGCGAAGCCACGCCGGAGGGTTCCAGACGACGCCGACTTCTCGTCCATCAAGGCCATGGGAATCGTCAATCGTGTCGTCTCGCTGTCTTCAATTTGCACGTCGCCCGTCCAGTTCGTGCCCGATGGATTCTGGATGGCGAGTTGATACGAGCCCGGTTCGAGTTCGATCGGATGCTCCATGGGTAGGGAGTGTTCCCCCTGTCCCTCGATCTGGAGGACGTCCCCGGAGCCTCCGGTCGAGACCAGAAGCGAGCCCGGATTGATCTCGGGTTGGAGTTTCACCTCGACACTCTTCGACTCGCTCTCGCCGACCTGAAGCGTCTTGTCGGTCGTTCTCATCCCTTCGGCTCGAATCGAGATGGTATGCTCCCCGGGCTGGAGCGAGACCGAACAAGGGGTCTGACACCGGGGGTCTTGATCGCCATCGATGAAGACGTTCCGCCCCTCCTGGGCAGAGGTGATCTCGACACTCGAGGCGCGGGCCGCGATCTTTTCCTGCAGTGAGATGACGGTCTGAAGCACCTCGTCGGCATTGCCCGCCCTGGGGTTTTCCTCGAGATACTTCTGATAGTACATCTCAGCTTGGGGAAGATCGCCGGCTTTTTCGTAGGAACTTCCAATGTTGTAGAGAAGCTCACCCCGTCCGGAGAGCTCGTAGGCCTGCTCGAAGGTTTCGGCCGCCTCGAGGTACTTCTCCTGGTTGTAAAGCTGCTGACCCTCGCGGAGCTTGTCTTTAGCCTTCTGCATGTCGCTCTTGTTCTGGGCCACCGTCCGCGACGGCATCGCCATCGTCCCTGCCACGACCCCGACACTCAGCAAAATCGCGATGATCCAGACATGTCGGTTTGGGCACGATGCATCGAGCATCGATGGTCGATCTCTGTAGCACATGGCATTTCGGGGTCTAGAAGTCGAGTCGTCATTTAGAAATGGTGGTCGTTTCACGTTCGTGGCGTCGCCGATCGATATCGGAGAGCTCGGAACGTCCACGCGAGGATCCGTCGCGAACGATGGATGTCAGCTCGAGAGAGCGCTCGAGATCTCGGAGAGGGACGACGCAGAACGTACGCTCCCGATGTCCCTCCTTGCGGAGCATGAGTTCTCGTCCCGATGCGTCCCGGGGTAGCGAAAACGTGATGGGTGTTCGACTAATCACGGTGTCTTCACGGATTTGTTCCACCCCGTTCGGGTTCGTCTCGAGCGTCATCTGGACCCTTGAAGACACCCGGCTTCCCGCAGCGACGCGGGAGTTCTGCGAGTCGAGCGTCGCCCTCTTCGACGTCCATGCCTCCGATTGAAGTCCGTATCCGATCATGGCCACGATTGCCAGGCTCAGCGCGGCGATGCCCCATGCGAGCGGCGAACGGTCTCCATTCGGAAACGAGGAGGTCTCGTCGGAGTCATGCGTGTTCGGCCGTTGTCGAGAAGCCGACGTGTCATCTGCAGAAGTCGAGGCGCACCGAGGAGAGGAGGCATCGGCCCGGTTCGCGTTGGACGACGAAAGGTGGGACGAGAAGGCCCCCCGTGGGGATTCGTCTGCGCTCGCGATCGTCTCCTGAGACGACATGCGCTCGCCCCCGTCCCGGGGCGATGCGTTCAGCTCGTCGGTTCTGCGCTCGCTCGTCTCCGGCGCTCGCGGCAACGGAGTCGAAGTCGCCAGCCGCCCCGAGGCTTCTCGAGATGCATCGGAGGTTGCGTCGAGTGTCGAGGGGTCGGCCCCGACGAGGTGGGACACGTGGGCATCGACGAATCGACTCAACTGGTGAGCCGTGTAGCCGGGCTCCAGCTCGTGGAGGAGAGAGTCGAGATCTTGTCTGACCCCGTATCCCTCCTGGTAGCGGGCTTCGGGATCGCGCTGGAGAAGTTGCATGACGATGCGATCGAGCTCTTCGGACATCTCGGGCCGGAGCGCGCTCGGAGGGGGGATGTCCTTGGAGACGACGTTGTTGTAGACCTGATACTCGTTGTCTCCTTCGAAAGGAAGGCGTCCCGTCAGCATCTTGTAGGCACATAGTCCCGCCGAGAAGAGGTCGGCTCGTCCATCCAATGCTTCGGCCTGGGCCTGCTCGGGGGACATGTAGAGGAGTTTCCCTTTGACGCCCCCGGTTTGCGTCTGGACCCTGTGATCTTGGATCTTCGCGACCCCGAAATCGATCAATTTTACCTCGCCGGCTGCACCGATCAGGATGTTGTGGAGGCTGACGTCGCGGTGGACGATATCGAGTGGATGCCCCTCGGCGTCGGTCCTGGTGTGAGCATAGTGCAGGGCGGCGCAGACGCGAGATAGAACGTGCACGACGTGGGGAACGGGCATGTAGCCCCCACGAGCATTGAACTCTTCGACGACGTCGTGGAGGTCGACCCCATGGACGTACTCCATGGCGATGTAGTATCGGCGTTCGATCTGGCCGAGATCGTAAACCTGAGCGATGTTCGAGTGGTCGAGGCTCTCGACGATCTGAGCCTCGTCAATGAGCATCGAAATGAAGTCTTCGTCTTCGGCGAGATGCGGGAGGATGGTCTTGATCGCGACC
>JAQCND010000437.1 GCA_028274765.1 Bradymonadaceae bacterium | reverse complement strand
ACGGACAGCCCCGAGTCGGCGGTGTCGCCCGGCGCGACGCCCTCGCTCTCGACGTTGTCGGCCGCCATTTAATCCACCCCCGTGTAGACGCGGGCGACCTCGGGGTCGTTCGTCACCTCGTCGGGCGGCCCGCGGGCGATGACGCCTCCCTTCTGCATGACGATCATCCGCTCCGAGACCGCGGTGACGACCTCGAGGTCGTGTTCGATCATCACGAGCGTCAGCCCCTCTTCCTCGTGGAGGTCAGTCAGGAACCGGATCATGTCGTACTTCTCATCGAAGGTGAGCCCGCTCATCGCCTCGTCGAGCAGGAGCACGTCCGGTTCGAGCGCGAGCGAGCGAGCCAGGTCCACGCGCCGCTGGACGCCGAGCGGCAGCGTCGAGACCGTCGTGTGGCGGTGCTCCCAGAGCTCGAGGTAGTCGAGGATCTCCTCGACGAACCGCATGTTCTCGGCCTCCGTCTTCCGACCGGTGCCGTAGTACAGCATCGCCGAGAGCACGTTCGGGCGTTTGGCGACCGCCCGAGTCGTCATCACGTTCTCTAAGACGTCCTCGCTCTCGAACAGCTCTAACCCCTGGAACGTCCGACCGATGCCGTGTCGGGCGCGGTAGTGTTCCGGCCTGCCGCTGACCTCCTCGCCGTTCAGAAACACTTCGCTCCCGGCGTCGGGGGTGTAGAAGCCGTTGAGGATGTTCAACAGCGTGGTTTTCCCCGCGCCGTTCGGGCCGACGATGGACACCCACTCGCCGTCGGCGATGCCGAGGTCCACGTCGTCCACGGCGGTGATCGAGCCGAACGTCTTGGTCACGTTCCGGCAGCCGATCGCCGCCTCCTCGGGAGACACGCGCGTGCCGCCTCTGAGCGCCGCCGCGCGCGCCTCGACCTCCTGATCGGCGCTCATCAGGTCCACCTCTTGCGGATCTTGTAGTGCCTGATGTCGGTGTAGCGGGAGTCTTCGCTGGACGTGCCGAGGTAGAACTCCTTTATTTCCTCGCGTTGGACGAGTTTGTCGGCCGGGTCGTGGAGTTCGATCTGGCCGTTCTCCATCACGTAGCCGTAGTCGGCGATCTCGAGCGTGCGCTTGGCGTTCTGGTCCGCGATGAGCATCGTGATGTCCTCTCGTCTGTTGATCTCCACGAGCGTCTCGAAGATGTCGCGGACCAGCTTCGGCGCGAGCCCGAGCGACGGCTCGTCCAACAGGAGCAGGTTCGGCCGGTGGATGAGCGCGCGGGCGATGACGAGCATCTGCTGTTGCCCGCCGCTGGCGTAGCCGGCCTTGAGGTCCATGATGTCCTCCAGTTGCGGGAAGTACTCGAAGGCGATCTGGTAGTCCTCCTCGTCGAACTGGAACCGGCGGCCCTCGCGGTAGAGCCCGCACCGGAGGTTCTCCTCGACCGTGAGGTCTTCGAACACTCGCCTGCCCTCGAGGATGTGCGTGATGCCGCGCTCGACCATCTCGTTGGCGCCGTCGTTTGTCACGTCCTCGCCGCGCAGGAACACGCGGCCCCGGGTGACCTCGCCGCGCTCGCTGCGACCGATGCCGCTGATCATCTTCAGGATCGTCGACTTGCCGGCGCCGTTCGGGCCGAGCAGCGCGACGATGTCGCCCTCGCTGGCCGACATCGAGACGCCCTGTACCGCGAGGAAGTGCCGGTCGTAGACGATCTCGACGTTGTCGAGTTCGACGACTGGCGAGTCGCTGTCGTCCGCCGCGGTCCCGCTTGCTTGCTTGTTTGTCGCCATTACAGTCCGATCCAGGATTCTCGCCGGGGCAGTTCGACGCTGGTGTCGAAGCTCAGGCTCCCGTCGGTGACCTCGAACAGCCGCCCGTTCATCGTCGGGCGGCGGTCGCCCTCCTCGTAGCTGAACGGCTCGGCGAGGCCGAACATGTCGTCGTCCTCGATGCCGAACATGCCCTGCCTGATGTTCGGTCCGCTCGTGATGTCGTTGCCGGCCTCGGCGGCGTTTTGCATGCCCTTCAGCGCGAGCAGCGCGTGGATCACGCCGCGCACGTAGTTGAGCTGGGCGACCTCGGGGTTGTCCATGCTGCGCCCCTCGCGCTCGAAGTTCGCCTCGATGATGTCCGCACCCATGCCGCCGCTGTCGAGCGCGCCCTGGAACGTGCGGAACGCGTTGACGTATCGCACGCCCTCGAAGATGTCGGGCGACTGCTGGACCACGCGCTCGTCGACGGTGTACGTCAGGCCACACACCGTCAGGTCGGGATAGATGTCCTGTCGGTCCTCCAAGAGCACCCGCATCGGCGCGGACGTGTTCTGGTGGATGAGGTAGTCGATGTCCTGGTCCCTAGCCTGTCTGAGCTGCGTTGTCGCGGAGTTGGCCGTCAGCGGGAGGTTGATGTCCGGGGCCACGTCGAGCCCGAGCT
>JAQCND010000507.1 GCA_028274765.1 Bradymonadaceae bacterium | reverse complement strand
ATCGCGCGAGGTGAGCTTCGCCGCTCTGGGAGAGAATATCCGCCAGCGTGGCCGTATCGAGGTAGAGTCCCGATCGGTGACGATCGCGGAGGAGAGGAGCGATGGCTTCCATCTCTCGCAGTACCGTGCCGCCCCGCTGCTCGTAGATCATCGCCTGATCGAAAGCAGCCGAACTGTCGACGTAAATGAGATGATCGTCGCTCAGAATGAAAGCCCACTCGAGACGTCCCTTTTCGACCCAAGCGTAATGCACGGTGTGCTCGGCATTCTGTCTCGAGAGCCGACCGCCGCTGAGCTGAGTGAAGACGTCGAGCGTCCGTTCGACGAGGGTGCGATCGTGGATGGGGAGCAAAATCGCTTCACGGGTGGTCTCGAGCTCCAGGAGTCGGCGGGCGAGCCCGGGCCGTTTCCAGTCGAGACGCTCGCCCTCGATGCCGTAAATCACGGCCACGGCGTGACCGGACATGTTGCCGACGATGCGCTCGGGACCTTCGAGTTTGAGACGTTGTTCGCTCTTCGTCCAGAGTCGATCGAGCTGCTGTCGACGCTCCGCCGGAAGCAGACTCCGAACCAGTCCATACAGACGCATGGCATCGGCCGAGAGCCGCACGACCCCCAGCACCCCTGGCTCGACGAGGCCCCCGAGGGGAGGAAGCGTGCCGTCGGGCTGGCCCAGTCCCGAGATCACCGAGGGCGCTCCGGAGGCCCGGGGCGTGTAGACATCGAACGCCAGCGTGCGGTCCGAGTCGCGATATCGTCCGCGAATGCCGACCTCTCCGAGTTGCCGGGCGAATCGATCGAGAAGCTGGCGAGCGCGTCCCTCTAGCTGCCAGCCTCGAAACCACTCGACGGGGTCGAAGGCGGCCACTACCATCTCGTCGCCGCGAGTTGTCTGATCGATCAACTGCCTCCATGTCGAGTCGCGCCTCCACCGTTGGCGGGGCGGCATCTGGCCCGACACCCACGCGAGCTCCGTCTCATCGCGATCGCTCGACGTCGCCCTCGACAGGCTGGAGGGCCACAGCCAGGCTACGCGTTCGCCGTGAGCTCGTATCGAGACGACCCTGGATTCGCCCTCTTTCCGAACAATGACGAGCTCCCATCCGTTCGGGGTATCGCGAAGTTCGAAGGGATCGCGCGTTTCCAGCTCGCCGAGCCACGATTGCAGTTGCTCGCGATCGTTCAATTGCGCGAGCATGCCCCACCGTCCGTCGAGATGGAAACCGACGACGGCGGACTCGAGAGCGAGGCCCGACTGAGCGAGGGTCTTTTGAGCGGCGAGCTCCGAGAGTACGTCAGCCATCGCGGGGACTGAATCGGTCCCGAGGTGTCTCCATGCGACGGCGAGACCTCGCTCGAGCGTCTGGAGCTCGCGTACGAAGACGAGATGATTCACGCGAGCGGGGAGGACTCGGGCGTGAGAGACCTCGAAGGGCCAGGCGTCGAGCGACGTCTGAGCCTGCGAGCGCGGCTCTACGGAGGATTGACACGTCTCGAAACATCCGGCCATCGCCAGACATCCGCCGATCACGATGGCCCGGATCCAGCGTCTGTGAGCAGCTCTCTGGAACATGGCCACCATGATCCGGAGCAAATGAGATGTTCGGCCGTCCGGGAGCCTTCGGCTTTTCGCGGAGAGTGATAGTGCGTTTTTTCTCGGGCTCGAGACGCCTTCGAAGGACGAAGCCCTTTGTCGAGACACGACTCGATACGTTCGTCGGGACGGCCGGGACGGACGAATTAGACGTCGACGAAGGCGTGATTGCGGTAGTATCGAAGTTCCTCGATCGACTCGCGAATATCATCCAGTGCGCGGTGTTTCGAGGCTTTTCTGGGCGGTTCGACGTCGTCGTACCAGCGGACCACGAGCTCCTTGATGCTCGAGACGTCGATACTGCGGTAGTGTAGAAAGTCGCTCAACTCCGGCATGTAACGATAGAGGAATCGCCGATCGTGCCCGATCGAATTGCCGCAGAGCGGGGCCGTGTCGGGTTCGTCGATGTGGTCACGGAGAAAATCGAGGGTTTCCGCCTCGGCCTCCTCGATCGTCGTCTCCGAGGCTCGAACGTTCTCGATGAGGCCGGATTCGGTGTGATGTTCGGTATTCCACTCGTCCATCGCCTCGAGAATATCTTCGGGCTGAGAGATCACCAGATTGGGCCCCTCTTCGCGAACCTCGAGCGATCCATTGGTGACAATCGAAGCGATCTCGAGAATAACCTCCGAGTCCGGATCGAGGCCCGACATCTCGAGGTCGATCCAGACGAGGGGGGCGTCGGATAGGTTCATGAATATCACTCCTCTCTGAGATTCATCGAGCGTCGATCACGAGCTGGGAGGCGAAGAGGCACTCGGCGTCTCGTCGTCGAGGGTCACGTCGACATAGACGTCATCTCCGTCGAGCCCGAACAGTTCTCTGGCCTGCTGGACGATCTCGTGGTCGCGGACGTCTCCGTAGAGCGACTCTTTGCGGGCCTGTCGACGCTGGCGCCGCCGAGCGGCGAGTGTTTTGTCAGCGACCTCCTGTTCACGTTCAGGCGTCCAGGGTTCGAGTTCGACGGACCACTCGCCGCCGTAAACGGCGCCGGCGGCCGCCTCGATGTCGTCGAGATGATCGGCGAGAAATGCGCGATGTTTGCGGGAACAGCCGAGCTCGATGTGTCGATCGTCCTCCTCGAAACGCTCCGGGTGGGACTGCTCGTATTTGAGATGGTGCTCCCCGGCGTGTTCGCGAAGATGTTCGATGATCTGTTTCCATCGCTCGGCCATCTCGTCGGGGTCGACGGACTCGGGCGACGATGCCTCTCTCGGTTTGGCCCTTGCGTCTTCCGGGGCCGTCTCCGGATCGAGCGTCGATCGCCCCGTCGACGACGAAGACGAGGAGGCCGACCCGGTCTGATGTCCGCTCGACGTGTCGCCAGTCTCCTGATGATCGGGCGTCGAGGGACTTCGCTCGGACGAACCGGATGGAGATGTTGAATTCGAGGCCGCCGACGGGGAGGATTCGGAGGGGTTCGAAGTCGCTTTCGACTCACTCGACGTCGATGTCTTCGACCGGGATGTAGATCCGGAGGACGACTGAGCCGGCGGGGACGGGCTGTCAGCGCCCGATGCCGAGGCCCGAGAGGTCGACGACGAGGACGAGGTCGAACGATGGGTTGGGGAGGCTCCGCCCGAGTCCCCCGATGCCGACGAGGCCCCACCGGAGCCGTCGGACGAAGAGCGGCCGGAGTCGTCGAGCCCGCCGGCGGAGGGCTCGATGTCGTCGAATTCACCCTCGAGCGTCTCGAGTTTGTCGACCATCAGATCGAGGCCCACCAGCGGTTCGAGCTCGGTCAGACGCACGAGGGTCATCTCGAAGATCAGCTTCGGATACGGCGACCGTGTCATCTCCTGGGCGCCATCCGCCATCACCGAGAAGTAGCGATGAAGCAGTTGGCGACGGGCGTCTCCGGTGACCTCCATGTGGTCGAGCTGGCGTTCGGCCTCCTCCAGTTCGCTGGCGGTCAGATCGGTCACGGCGTTGGGATCGTCGACCGCCGCGGCGACCGTCAGATCCCGGAGATGGGTGACCAGCTCGGAAGCGAACTCCTGCATGTCGTAGCCGTAGCGGTGCACCGTATCGAGAGCGCTCAACGCCTCTTCAGCATCTCGCTCGAGAATGGCCTCGCTGATCTCGAAGAGGTGCTCCCGGTTGGCGACTCCCAGAATATTGGCGACCTCGTCTTCGGTGACGGAGTTGCCGGCGAACCCGATGACCTGGTCCATCAGGCTCAGCGCATCGCGCATCGCTCCGTCGGCCTGGCGGGCCATCAACTGCAAGCCCGTTCGGTCGATATCGATGTCTTCTTCGTCGCAGATCATCGCCAGGTGATCGACGATGTCCTGCTGGCTGATGCGCTTGAAATCGAAGCGCTGACACCGACTGAGGATGGTGATCGGAATTTTCTGGGGTTCGGTCGTCGCGAAGATGAAATAGGCGTGCTCCGGCGGCTCCTCGAGGGTCTTCAACAGGGCGTTGAAGGCCTCGGTGGTGAGCATGTGGACTTCGTCGATGATGTAGATCTTGTATCGCCCCTGGCTGGGCGCATATCGGACGCCCTCGCGGAGCTCGCGGATCTCGTTGATCCCGCGATTGGAGGCGCCGTCGATCTCGTAGACGTCGACCGACTGCCCCTCGGTGATGTCTTGGCACGACTCACACTCGTAGCAGGGACGCGCCGTCGGCCCCTCCGCGCAGTTGAGCGATTTGGCGAGGATGCGCGCCGTCGAAGTTTTGCCGACGCCGCGGGCCCCGCAGAAGAGGTAGGCGTGAGCGACGCGATCCTGTTCGATCGAGTTGCGCAGGGTGCGGGCGACGTGTTCCTGCCCGACGACTTCTTCGAAGTGTCGCGGGCGCCATTTGCGTGCGAGAACGAGATAAGACATGCGAGCGAGCGGGGTGGCGAAGCAGCCAGAGCGAACGGTGTGTATACGTAAGCGATCTGAGGGTCAGAGGCAATCCAGCGCCTCTGTTCGGACGATAGGCCAAGTCGGGGGCCTCCCCCGTCGAGCCCAGAGACTGAGACGAGCTATGGGTCGGCGTCCCTCCCCGGGCGGGCGGAGTATTCAGGGACCCGAGGGCACACCGGTCGTGGTCAAGAGCGCCTTGAGATCCTCGTCGTCGAATTGAATGCCGGCGCCGAGAAAATAGTCCCGCCGGTCCGAGTTGAAGACATCGTCGACGCCCCCGGTCACGTAGGCGTACTCGAGAAAGTCATAGGTGGCGAACCCGCGCAACCGGGGGTTGCGCGCAATGCCGAAGTCGAAAACGTCGGCCTGGATGTCGAGCGAGCGATCCTCGAAAAACAGCACGTTGCCTCCGAGCCCCCCACTGCTCTCGATGAGCCCGAACCGGCCCGTGAACGTCAGCCAGTCCGTGACGGCGAGACTCCGGGCAATCTGGAAGCTGAACTTGAAGTCGTCGGTCGTCTTGACGGTCGTGCGTCGATAGAGTCCATCTTTGGCGTCGGCGCGCGTCGTATTGATGTCCTCGCGCACCACGCTCCGCGTGCCGCGAAAGTCATCGATAAACTCCGCGAGATAATACTTGTTGGGGCCCGGCTGGAGCCGAAGGCCGAAGGTCGTTTTGAACTGTTCGTGACGGACGTGATACGTGCTCCGCAACTCGACGATCGTTTTCAGTTGATCGAATTGATTGGTGAACTTCTCGACGTCCGTCAGGATGTTCTCCGTCTTGTTGGCGATGGTCGGATCGTTGATCAGTTTGCCGACCGCCCCATCGCCCTCGTTGACCTTGTCGGTGATGGCTTCGACGTTGTCGGCGCTTCGATCCAGCGACTGGAGGGTCTTGTCGAGCTGCGCGAGAGTGCTCTTGAGCGAGCCGACGCCATCCTCGAAGTCCTCGGAGGACTCACCCACGATCTCTCGCACCTCGCGAGTGACCGTTTCGACATCGGCGAGGATGCGTTTGACCGAGCGCGTCCCCTCGCCGGAGAAGCGATTGAGGTCGTCGCTGATGTTCTCGGCGTTGGCCAGAATGCGGTCGATCTTCTGGCTGTTGCGCTCGACGAAGCTCCGCATCACCTCGAGCATCCGCTGGAGATCGCGAATCATCGTCTCCAGGCGCTTCGCCCCGTCTTTGCCTCCGAGCACCGACGACAGCGACTCCGTGATCGTCTTGATATCGGTCGCGATCCGATCGAACTTCGAAAAAAGCTGAGACGTCCCAATTGTCTGAGTGACGTTCATGATCTGATCGCCATCTCCCAGCACCGGTCCCTCCGTACCGGGCGTCAACTCGAGAAAATAGTCCCCGAGCATGCTCGACTGTTTTTTGGTGATGGTCGCGCCATTGCGGTAGATCCCGTTTGCTTCGACCCCTCGGTGGAGCTCGACGTCCTTGGTCATGCGCACCGTCACACGCACCTTGTCGCCCTCGAGCTCCATCGACTCGAGGCGCCCCACCGGAATGCCAGACATCTTGACGCGCGAATTCTTGGCGAGCCCCGTGACATCCGAAAACATGGCATGGACTCGCGTCCCCCCGCTGGCTCCGAAGTTCTCCCCCTGAGTGAGCGTCGTCACCATGTAGAGAGTCGCCAGCAGGGCAGCCAGGACGACGAGCCCCACCTTGAATGGCGTGATCACGTTCTCGAGATTCATAACTCTCTCGTATCGAAGGCTACATCCATCAGCGCCACATCAAGACGGTCAGTACATAATCGAGCAGGAGAATCGAAATACTGCTCGTCACCACCGACGACGTGGTGGCACTTCCAACCCCCTTGGCGCCTCCCGAGGCGTAGAATCCCTTGTAGCACCCGACCACCGAAATGATGACTCCGAAACACGCTCCCTTGATCGCCGAGTTGTAGATATCTTGAAGATCGACAAACTCTTGGATTTTCTGCACGAAAATCCCTGGATCGACGTTGACGGCGTGGACGGAAATGACGTAGGCGGCGACGATCCCGACGAAATTGAACAGCAACGTCAGGAGAGGCATCATCACGACCGTCGCGATTACGCGAGGCGTGACCAGATACTGGACGGGATTGACGGCCATGACTGCCATGGCGTCGATCTGTTCGGTGACGCGCATCGTCCCCAGCTCCGTTGTCATCGAACTACCGGTGCGGCCGGCGACCATCAACCCCGTCAATACGGGAGCGAGCTCGCGCGTCATCGAAATGGCGACCGCGCCGCCGACCAGCGACTCCGCCCCGAAGAGTCCGAAGGCATAGATCGACTGATACGCCATGACTAGGCCGGTAAAGACGCCCGTCAGCAGGACGATAAAGAGGCTTCCGACCCCGACCGATTCGAGTGTCTGGAAGAGATTGCGGATCCGAAACGGCGGGCGAAACGCCCAGATAACCGACTCGACGAACATGATGCACATCCCCCCCATCTCCTCGATCGTCTCGATGGCATATTGTCCCATCTGCTCGATGGTCGATCGAAAGTCGTCGAGCATGGACTCGGTGGCATGGCAGGAGGGATAACTCGCCTCGCAACAACTCGGGGGCGGCACGATGAGCCGACCTCGCAGGCCGTTGCATTCAGAATTAGCACACCGCGCTGCCCCTTCCAAATTTCACATTTCTCCCCTGGGGAGAATCGCATTAGAATTCGGTTCGGCGATCGAACTCGCCGATCCTCTCGATATCATCGAACTCGCCGATCCTCTCGATATCTTGGTGTGCTTCGTCGGATAGATCTCCTCAATCGCAAGTGACTTCGCCGTTTCAAGCCGGCTGGGAACCTGCACTCCATCGGGTGTCTCCTCCAACATCCCTTCGAGACCCTCTTGGGGCGCCTTGATACTTCCTCGAAGTGAGCCACTGGCTGGCACGTCGACCGAGAGGAGAGAGACGTTCACATGCGATCGCCCTCTTTCCCCTCTCTCGCCCCCCGGAACGGACTGCTTCGAGGGACACGGGATGCAGATGACGGGCATCCCCATCGAGGGATGGAGGAGCTAGCGCAACAGGGCCTCGACGAGCTGTTTGGCCTCGGGTCGCGTCCAGTCGTAGTCGTTGACAAATCTCGCGACGATGCGGCCGTCACGGTCGATGATGTACGTCTCCGGAATGAGCGTCGTTCCGTAGCGATTGCTGACCGACCCCGAAGGATCCCAGAGGACCTCCATGGCCGATCGCTGATTCGGCAGAAATCGGTTCAGAAATCGGCTCGCATCCTGCTTCTGGGGATCGAGACTCGCCGCCAGCATCACCATGCCACGGTCGGCATACTGACGGGCGAGACGCTCCATACTCGGCATCTCGCGACGGCAGGGTTCGCAAAAACTCGCCCAAAAATTCAGGAAGATGACCTTTCCGCGGTAGTCGCGGAGCGTGTGGCGCTGCCCCTCGAGGTCCTGGAGTTCGAAGTCCGGCGCGGGTCGTCCCACCCACTCGCCGTCGAGTTCGTCGACAGCCTCGACGGCTGTGGAGGCACGCTCTTCTCGCCACGGAGCGACAAACCCGACGACCGCCACGACGAGGGCGCAGGCGAGTACGGTCGAGCGCATCCAGAGGGGGATGTCACGAGGATCGCTGTTCATGGTATCACCATCGATTGCGAAGCTCACGCACCGTTCGGAATGTCGCCTCGGCCGTCGAATCGGCGCGTGACGCACACGTCTCGTAGGTATCCGCGTATTCCGTCTCGAGGCGTCCTCGGAGCAAAGTATCTTCGTAGCGGAAGAAGGGATTGTAGCTGCGCTCTTCGCCCAGCGTGGTCGCAAAGAGCTCGTCGTCAGGGGTCGAGCGCGCTTCGTCGAGCAGTGACTCGGCGCCCGCATTGTCGGGCTCGATCGAGAGAATGAACTCGAGGTCGCGCACCGCGTAATCGTGGCCCGGATAAAAAGTGACGTCGTCGTCGAGCGCCGGGAGGACGTCACGGAAGGTCTCGAACAAGGTGCCGGGATCGCCCCCGAAGCTGCAGTTGCCCGCGCCCCCGACAAAAATGGTGTCGCCGCTGAGAAGATGTTGATCTTCCAGAAAGCTGACGTGACCCGGCGTGTGACCGGGGGTCTCGAGCACCTCGAGAGCGCTCTCCCCGAGTGGAATCACGTCTCCCTTCTCCACGCGCCGATCGACGCCGTGAGTGCTCGACTGGGCCTCGATACGGTCGGCATCTCCCCGACTGGCGACGAGAGTGGCGCCGGGGCGCGACTCCAGTACGGTCGAATTGCCGCCGATGTGATCCTGATGAAAATGAGTGTTGAGAACGTATCGCAGGTCGACCCCCTTCTGGCGCACCCACTCGAGGGCGCGCTCCCCGTCGACGGGATCGACAAGTGCCGCCTCTTCGTCGTCGTGCACACCGTAAAAGAAGTTGTCGCTCACTCGACTCTCGAGCATGTCGACTCTCATCTGGTGCCTCCCGTGTTGCGCATGATCACGTCGTTCTATCGAACAGCGTCGTTGTCTCTCAGTGATATGGAGATGTGTTCGTATCGTCCCCCCTGGCTTCCATCCGATCAAGCCGCCCTCCATTTAGGCGGTGGCATCCCCCGTTGAGGTGTGTACGCGACAGTCGCATCGACGCAGCGAGGCCATCAGCCGGGTGCGCCGACGTTCCGGCATCGTGGCCGTGGGCACGATCACGGCCGTGTCGTCGGCCTCTCGAGCGAGGCAGGCCATCCACTGGGCCACGGTTGCGATGCGCCGAGGCTGCCTGGTGACGCCCCAGAGCACCCAGGCTCCGATGGGCAATGACTGCCGAGACGCAAAAGCCACGATGTCACGAACGTCGTGCAATGTCAGCCGATCCGACAGCATGGCGCCCTCGAACTCACCCGGATGCGAGCCGCCAACCAGGACATGGACGTGCTGCCCGCCTGTGTCGACGTGTTCGACGCAACGAATATCGGGCTCTCTCGAGCGGCCTACAAAGGCTCTCGACAGCCAGTGGGACCACGAACGAACGATATCGACAACGTCGTGCTCGGCGATCTCCATGCGGGCTCCAGCATCGATCGTGTCATATTCCAGTCGACGACGAGGCATCCCCCTCGTTTATGATCGTCGACATCGCAGGCCGCATTGTTGTCTCTCCGAGTCCGACGTGGCACGTAACGGGAGGGAATCCCGGGGACACCCTGCGATGCAGGATCGACAGCGGAGCAGAATGCTCAGAGATAGTCTCCATCGAGCGTGTAATAGAAGCGCTCGCGGCCCAGACGCCGGAAGCCAGTGGTGCGATACAGAACCGAGGCGGGCGTGTTGCCGCGATAGGCTTCCAGATCGATCCCTTCGAGATCGTGCTCCTCGGCATAAGCGACGACGTGTTCGACGAGGGCTCGCCCGAAACCGCGTCGTCGTTGATCGGGGGTGACATAGAGCTCTTCGATCCAGATCGAGCGGCCAGCAAATTTGAGCGACCACTGGAAGTTGGCCACGATGACTCCGGCGGCTTTATCCGTCTCGTCGGGACGCGCGACCCAGGCCAGACACTCCGGAGGATCGGAGCGAGCGCCCTCGATGATGTGGTCGGCCATCTCAGTCAGGTCCTCGAGCTCGACCTCGACACCGAGCTCGATCATGTCCTCGTAGAATAGCTCGCCGATACGCTCGGCCTCCGAAGGGGTGGGGGCATCGATCGTTCCCGAGAGCTCTCGATCGTCGTCCGGTGACATGTCGGGTGGTCTCCAAGGTTTGCGCTCAAATCTTGCGCATCTCGTCGAGTAGTTGTTGTTGCTCGTCTTCTGGAACTTTCTCGAGAGCCAGACCGAAGATGCGATTCTCCTCGCG
>JAQCND010000419.1 GCA_028274765.1 Bradymonadaceae bacterium | reverse complement strand
GGAAGCGATCGTCGATCGGCAGGACGGATCGTCTCGAGGGGCCGAGCCGCTCAGAGTTCGAACGCGATATAGAGGATACGACCGCCTCTGACGAGCTTGAATCTCGAGACCGAGCCCGGCTGGAGCTGCTCGAGTGCCTCGCGACCTGCACTCGCCGACTCGATCGAGCGGCCGTCGATCTCGACGATGATGTCCCGCTCGCGCAAGCCTGCCTCCCGGGCCGGTGACGCGTCATCGATATCGGTGACGACGGCTCCGTCGGACGAATCCGCGCCGAGCTGGCGGGCCAGCGACGGTTCGAGTTTCTTGATATCGATCCCCGGCGTCGAGCTTTGGTCCGAGGTCGAGGGAGGGGTCGTGTCGGGGATGTCGGGTTGGCTCTGCTCCGGATGTTCGTCGAGTGTTACCTCGAGCGTCGACACACGCCCTTCTCGCATCAGCTCGACGTCGACCGTCTGGTCGGGAGGGGTCGTTGAGACGATCCAGGGGAGCTGCTGGCTCGAACCGACGTTTTGCCCATCGAACCCGAGAATCACGTCTCCCGCCTCGAGATCGGCGCGGCTCGCCGGACTATCGTCGACGACCTCCGTCACCAGGGCACCTCGGGCTCGATCGAGGTCGAAACTTTCGGCGAGCGTGGCGCTCATCGCCTGGACTCGCGCGCCGAGCCAACTCCGCGTGACGTACCCCTGCTCGTGCAGCTGGGGGAGGAGGTTTTTGACGCGATTGATCGGGATGGCAAATCCAATGCCCTGTCCCCGGCGGTTCATTGCCGTATTGATGCCGATGACGCGCCCGTCGAGTCCGACGAGAGGTCCTCCCGAATTACCGGGATTGATCGAGGCATCGGTCTGGATGAAGTCGGTCTCGAGCTGCTTGCCCTGGATGCCGAGATCGCGTCGCCCGAGCCCACTGACGATGCCGGCGGTGACCGTGTGATCGAGCCCGAGTGGATTCCCGATGGCCACGACGACGTCTCCGACACTGGACGTACCGCTGTCGCCGAGCGGCAGGGCGGGGAGGTCGCGTTCGGCCTCGACTTTCATGAGGGCGAGATCCGTCTCGGGATCGACTCCGACCACCTCGGCCCGGTATTCGCGTCTGTCCTTGAGTCGAATCTCGATCTTTTCGGCCCCCTCGACGACGTGGTGGTTGGTCAGCACGTATCCCGAGGGGTGGATGACAAATCCCGAGCCCTGGGCCATCCCCTCGCGCTCTCGCGGGTTCGATTGGTCCTGTTGCAGGAGTGCTTCGAGGCTCGAGTTGTTGTAACTGACGATGACGTTGACCACCGCGGACGTCGACTGTTCGACGAGCGAGGCAATCGCCGAAGGCTTCATGAAACGCGACTCCGACGACGGGATCGCCTCGGAGGATTCGATCCAAACCTGCGGAGAGGCCTCGGACTCGTCCTGAGCGTATCCCGACCCCGGAAGCATCAGTCCGAACCATGCAACCACGTAGAGGAAGCGACGCATCACGAGGGAACCGTCGAGTGTCGAGAGGGGAGAGGCGAGCATGGCGATCGGTCGCGGACGGAGATCAGAATCGCTCGTGAGGCATCGGTTGTCGGGGCGCCCGAAAGTAATGCGCCGGCGAATAATTCAAGAAATTCGAGACGCGACTCGTATAGACACACGCATAATCCTCGACCTGCTCCCCGAAGATGGTGTTCTCGTTTTCCTGTCGAAAGATCAATCCCCAGTAAGGGTTGAAGTTGGTTTCGAACGACTTCTCCGTCTCCCGAAGACTCTCGAGTAGTTCGTGTCGGCGCTGGCGCATCTCCTGTTGTGAATGGGCGATCTTCTCGCGTGTCGCTTCGAGCTGGTCGAGATCGTAGTTCTCCAGATCGGAGGTCTCCGGGCCGTTCTCGCGATGTTCGAGGATCTCGTCAATCTTGTAAGCCAGATCTTGATCGTAGGCGAGTTCCTCGTTGAGACGCTCGATCTCGCGGTCGAGCTCTTCGATGTGCATCATCTCCCCGTGGAGCTCGCGCACCTGCCGGAGTTCACGTTCCATCTCTTGGACGATCATCGCCGTGCGCCAGGCGCTCGATTTTTTGCTGCGGACGATGTCTCCATAGATATGGTCACCAATGAACAGTACTTCGTCGCCGCCGAATCCCGCCATGCGCTCGAGATCCATGAGATTCCCCCCCTGATAGATCACGCCACTTTCGAACTCGTCGACGTCCTCGTCTCGGACGGTGCCGGTCGTATCGACCTCGAGAAAAGCGGATTGTTCGGTGAAAAAGGCCGGTTTGCCAGCTCCCGTAATAGCGATGTCGAAGTAATCTCGCCAGCTCGTATACTCGGAGAGCATGTCGTCGAGGAGGTACGACATGATCTGATCCGTGTACCGGGCAAAGCTGTTGGTGAGCAAAAAGAGCGATTTGCCCGACGACCGGAGTTTGTGGAGGGTGAGCGCCAGATTCGAGTCGCGAGTTACGTACGACTCGGGATCGGCGAGAATCTCGTCTTTGATCGAATCGTCGCGATGCGCCAGGTCGATACAATAGCGAATGTCGTCGTATACCTGGCGCCAGTCGTGATCGCGATGCGACTCGTGAGTCTCGAGAAAATCGACGAGCGCTGCGTACAAAAAGGCCTCCGGCAGGCCGAAGAGCGTATCGATGAGAACGTATCGGTCTTGATTGAACCGGATGGTCCTCTGGCGATACTCGTGTCGCTCGTCCTGAGAGAGCTCTCGAAACCCGTGGTAGACCTTGCCGACGTGGCGGTGGGAATCGATTTTGAAGATATTGCCCTGCTCCGTATCGAGGACGAGCCCTCGAATGGCAAACTCGGGACGGGGCTCGATCTCGAGGATTTTTTCGGGGTAGTGGCGCTTCGAGACGAGCCGCTCCAGGGTTTTTTCAACCGATAGCGCATCGATGGCTTCTTGGTGATACTGGGCGAGGGTGTAGTCCATGTCGAACCCCACCGCCTCGATTTTACTGAGGTTGAGATCTCGATTGCAATATACCTGGTGAGGACGCTCGACATCGACCGCACTGCTCGTTTGCAACTGATCGAGGAGACTCTCGGTCGCTTCCGTCTGGTCGTCCTCGTTTTGAGTCATTGTTTGATTCATCGAACCGAAGCCTTGTTATCCGTGAAATTCGACGCTCATCGAAGGGGTTCCCATCCTCTGTCATTGTGATGAGATACGATCCGTCGATGATTCGTCACTCGATGGCTCGAGGAGGAAAGACATTCATGAACGTGGGCCCGGGTCGACCTTCTCTCACCGAATCTTCCACCGGACGTCTCGTTTCACCCTACCAATATCGGGAGGGTCGGAACAAGCCGGGGACGAGACCACACGACCGAGGGATGCCCCGATCCGAGACGTTTTGTTGCAGTGCACAATACGAGTTGACTCTCGAGATGGGGTTCGATACAAGAGAATTGGAACGTCTCCCGATTTGATACGACGTCACACTCACGGAGGTGACCCATGTCCATGCTGGACGGGATGAACGTATTCGACGGTGCCGACGACTGGATCGACGCATTCGAGCTCCTTTACGCTGAAGCCTTCGACCGACTCGATACCATGGTCGACGATGTCGTCGAACTCAACGAAGCCACGCTTCGATACGTCTTGCAGCTCGCTCGAGGGAGCGGCGACATGACGCTCGAGGTGCTTCGAACCTCGCTCGGGGCGTTGTCATCGTCTGAAGAATAACGCTATCTCGCGAGTCGCTCCTCGCCCTGACACGGCATCTACGTCCCCTCGGTTCCACAATCACTCTGTACTCGAGCACGGGAGCCCGCCATGGACATTGCGCCCACGGAGCGAGATACCATCTTTCAGAATGGTACGGCCGATCTCTATCGCTTTCGTCCCTCCGAGGGACGAGAGACCGATGGTCCCCCCGTCTTGTTGGTTCCTTCGCTGATCAATCGCTGGTATGTCCTCGACCTGCGACCCGGAGCCAGCCTCGTCGAGGTCCTCGTCGACAAGGGCTTCGATACGTACTGTATCGACTGGGGGATTCCCGAAGACGAGGATCGATTTCTCGAATGGAGCGAGGTGCTCGACCGGCTCCGTCGCATGGTCAGCCGCACCCGACGTCACGCGGAGACGGATGAACTTGGCATGCTCGGCTACTGCATGGGAGGCACGCTCTGTGCCATCCACATGGCGCTCCACCCCGACGATGTCGACTCGTATGTCAGCCTGACGGCCCCGGTCGATTTCGACGAAGCGGGCAAACTCGGACGCATGGTCGACGAGCGATGGTTCGACGCCGAAGCCGTCGCCGAGGCGGGCAACGTGCATCCCCGGCAGATGCAGAGTGGATTCACGGCGCTCGGCCCGACCGGTCAGATCTCGAAATGGGTGCGGCTCTTCGATCGGATGCCCGACCGGGAGTATCTCGAGTCGTTCCGCACGCTCGAGACCTGGGTCAACGACAACGTCCCCTTTCCAGCATCCGCCTACGAGACCTACATTTCAGAGCTGTACCAGCAGAATCGCCTCGTTCGCGGGGAGCACCGAGTGCGCGGCGAGCAGGTCGATCTGAGCAACATCGACGCCTCGCTTCTGACCATCGCGGCGAGTGCCGATCACATCTGTCCCCCGCGGGCGGCTCGTCCGCTCAACGACCTCGTCAGCTCCGATCGCACTGAATACGAAGTCGTCTCCGGCGGACACGTCGGGTCGCTCGTCGGCAGCAAGGGTCCGAAACAACTCTACCCCACGATCTCGGAGTGGTTCGAGGATACGCTCGAGGCGGCGTGACCGTCTCAAACGAGATAGGGATCTCATGAGGGGGTTGCTTCGTCTCGGGTCGGGGG
>JAQCND010000403.1 GCA_028274765.1 Bradymonadaceae bacterium | reverse complement strand
GAGGATGCCGTCCCGTTCGCGGGGACGGCGCCCCGGGAGTCAGTCGTTCTGGGCCTGCAAGAAGGATTCGGCATCCATGGCGCCCTTACATCCGGTGCCGGCGGCGGTGATCGCCTGCCGGTAGACGTAATCCTGGACGTCGCCGGTCGCAAAGACTCCAGGCACGGCCGTCTTCGAGCAGTCCGGCTTGGTCTCGATGTACCCGTTGTCGTCCATCTCGAGCTGACCCTCGAAGATCTCGGTGTTCGGGATGTGCCCGATGGCGATGAAGAGGCCATCACAGGGGAAGTCGCGAACTTCGTCGGTCTTGTTGTTGATCACCTCGAGGTGATCGACGCCCTCCTCCTTGGTGCCGTTGACGCCGACGACCTCGTGGCTCCACAAGAATTCAATTTTGGGATTGTCGAAGGCTCGATCGCTGAGGATCTTCGAGGCGCGGAGTTCGTCACGTCGATGAATGATCGTCACCTTGGAGGCGAACTTCGAGAGATGGAGGGCCTCCTCCATCGCCGAGTCGCCTCCACCGACGACGGCGACCTCGTCATCCTGGAAGAAGTAACCGTCGCAGGTGGCACACGTCGAGACGCCGTGCCCCATGAGACGAGACTCGCCCTCGAGGCCGAGCAGTCTGGCGCGTGCGCCCGACGCAACGATCAGCGTCTCCGTCGGGAACTCGGTGCCGTCGTCGAGGGTGATGTCGAAGGGACGCTCGCTGAGGTCGGCATCTTCGATGAGCTTCATGTGAACTTCCGTGCCGAAGCGCTTGGCCTGCTCACGGCACTCGTCCATCAGATCGGGGCCCATGATCCCCTCGGAGAAACCGGGGAAGTTCTCGACGTCGGTGGTCGTCGTCAGCTGACCGCCGGGTTCGGGGCCTTCGAAGACGACGGGGTCGAGATCGGCCCGGGCGGCGTAGATCGCCGCGGTCAAGCCGGCGGGGCCCGAGCCCATGATGGTCACTTCGTAATGCTCCTTGTTCAGATCCGTCATGGTTGTAAGTAGGGGTCGAAAGTGCGTTGAAGTGCGAATCGCGCGCCCAATGGATGCGTCTCTCGACTCCATCGAACGCGACGGGTCGATAGATAGACGAGGGCGCGTCTCCCTTCGGGCTCTTTAGGGTGAACCCGAGGCAGGACTCAAAAAACTGCTGGGGGAGTGGGGCTATTTCATCGTCTCGGGTCGTGCCATGTGCCTCGAGTGGATTCTCGATAGTGGCTACTGCTGAGACGAGTCCGAACCGGCCTCCGGTCCATCGTCTCCGGCACGGGCGTCGGGGGACGACGCGGTGTGGGTCTGTCCATCCGCACGCTCTGTTGGTCTGGAGGACGCATCGCCGCCTTCGTCGCTCGACTGTACGGAAGGCTCGGTGAACTTCCAACCCTCGAAGAGAGCATCGACCTTGGGGATGAGCGCGACGTCTCGCTGCGCCGGTCCCCAGGCGATCAGTTGCAATCCCCAGCCCCGGTAGATCGCGTACGTCGCGACATATTGGACGCGCTCGCCGTCCGTATTGCCCTCCACGAAAACCGATATGGCCGACTGATTGTCGAGCGCCACCGGACCTGTTCGCTCGACCTCGAACCCTTGAACGTTGCGCTTCATGCGCGAGAGACTCGCCTCTTTGAGCGACTTCAGGTTGGGCGTGTCGACGCCCTCGACCTCCGGGAGCTGCTGAGGGATGACCAGCGCGTAATATCGATCGTCATAGGTCGCAGCAAAATCGGCGTCGGCATTGATCGCTTCCGGGGGGAGACGCTTCCAATCTTGGCCGAATTCGATCTGATAGGGGGCGATGGGACTCTGAAACACGCGCGACTCGCCGGCAGGGGGACGAGACGAAGGCTCCTCCGCATCGCCGCACCGCTGCCGACATGCCCCCATCGAGAGGGCCGCGCAGACGAGAGCGATTATCGTATAGTGGGATGCAAGCGCGTTCATCGCGTTTCGAGATACACGTCAAAAGCAATCCATGACTCGAGCGACGACCTCGTGTGCACTCGTCTCGGTCGAGTGTGGAACGCGGAGCGAGCTGTTGCAACGATACCGCGTCCGTCACGTCGCATCTGCTGGTCCTCGCAGGTCACCAAGCACGTGTTGCGTCAACGCGACTGCAGTCAGCGCCGCCGTCTCGGTGCGAAGAATTCGAGGGCCGAGGTCGACGATGGTGGCGTCTCGATCCCTCAGAGCCTCGATCTCTCGGGGACTCCATCCTCCTTCGGGCCCGATCCCAAGTGCACATCTCGGCTCGTCGCCCTCCGAGATGGGAGGCGCCGACTCGAGGACCTCCGACAAGCCCCGCTCGCCGGACGGATGGGGGACTAGCCACGGCACGTCCTCGAGAACACCGCCGTCGGCCTCATCTCGAAGCGCCCGGAACGCTCGAGGAGATGCGATCGTCGGGGTGACCGTTCGCCCACATTGCCGGGCCGCCGAGCGCACGATGCGATGCCAGCGCTCCATCTTGGCGTCGAGCCGATCGTCGGGGATGTCGACCACCGTCCGCTCACTCTCGACCGGCACGACGTGGCTCACCCCCAGTTCGGTGGCCTTCTGGAGCACCCACTTCCAGCGCTCGCCCTTTGGGATGGCCTGGACGAGGGCGATCTCGCAGGGGCTCTCGCCGCGCTGCGACATGGCGTCTCGTTCGATCCAGCAAACGACGTCTCGCTCGCTGACCTTCTGGAGTCGTCCCTTCAAGAGGCGTCCAGTCCCGTCGAATAGCTCGAGTTCGTCGCCGGGTTCCATGCGCAGCACGTCCCGGACGTAGTGGGCCGGGTCGTCGGGCAACGTCAGCGGACGCCCCTCTCGCGAGGAGTCGGGGAGGGACTCCGGCGGAAGATCGACACGTCGCATGGCTCACTCCCGGCGTTCGAGTTCGAAACCCACCCAGTTTTCGCGCTCGAGTTCCCGGATGACCCTCCAGGTCTCGGGGAGTGGCGAGAGAAAGTCCTCGACAAAGTCCTTGCGCTGCTCGACCATGACCCCCGAGAGGATGAGTATCCCGCCGGGAGTCGTGCGCTCGAGCAACTCGTCACGAAGCTCGCGCAGGATTCTCGAGCGAATGTTGGCAACAACGATGTCGTAGGTGGTCTCCAGGTCGCCGACCGCCCGGAGCGAGAGGTCGATATGATCGGTCAATGCGTTGCGCTCGAGGTTGCTGCGAGCAATGTCGAGAATCTCGCGGTCGATATCCAGGCCCTCGACGGGATCGGCCCCCAGTTCGAAGGCGGCCATCGAGAGGATCCCGGATCCACATCCGACATCGAGCAACGAGGGCGTCCCCTCGAACTGGTCGAGTCGGGCATCGAGTAGCTCGGCGGCCACCCGTGTCGTCGCGTGATGGCCGGTCCCGAAGGCCATGCCGGGATTGATCGTCAGCACGGTGCCATCCGAGCGAGGCGGAAGATTCGACCAGGGCGGCTGGACGACGAGCCGGGGCGAGAGCGACGTCGGCTCGAAGGACTCCTTCCAGCTCGACTGCCAGCTTTCGCTCTCCTGGGCTTCGAACGTCTCGAGTTCCCAGTCGACGTCCTGGAGCGAGTCGAGAAGTTCATCGAGCTCGGCCCGCACCTGGACGGTCGATGGGGCGTGAGCCGAGCGCACGTAGGAGACGAGGCGGGGCGAGGCGTCGTCTTCGTCGACAATCTCCGTTCCCTGGAGATAATTCGCATCGATCAGGATCGAAGAGACGAGTTCAGGGGCGTCGGTTGTGATCTCGAGGCGGTACAGCGAGCCGTCCGAGGAGGCAGGGGTTGGGTGTTGTGACACGATTGACGCTCCGAGTGCGAGTGAGTATGACACTGACTTCGGTCGAACATCCCGAAATGAGGCCCGACCATCGGGCACTTACGTGAGGGGTTCACAACTGACAATCAAGACGACATGGAGGAGATCCAACGATGAGTGACGATGATATCGTACTGACGGACGTAGAAGACAACGTGGGCACCGTTACCATCAATCGGCCCAACCGTCGAAACGCCCTCTCGAACGCCACGGTCGAGGCGCTGATCGAGGCCTTCGACGACTTCTCCGAGGACGACGACGTCCACGTCGTGGTGCTGACGGGCGCCGGCGACAAAGCGTTCTGTGCCGGAGGCGATGTCGGCGATCAGCAGGCCGGCGGCGGTATGCTCGAGATGCACAACGAGCGTGGACGTTTCGCCGACCTGCTGGTGACGATGAACGAATCGGCCGCGCCGATTGTCGCTCGCGTCAACGGCCACGCGCTCGGCGGTGGACTCGGGCTCGTGCTGAACTCCGACGTCGCCGTGGCCGCGGAGGGCGCGGATCTGGGGACGCCGGAGCTGAAGCTCGGGCTCTTCCCGATGATGATCTTGGCCGTCATCCAGCGCAACCTCCCCCGGAAGCGCGCCATGGAGATGGTGCTGACGGGCGAGAAGTACGAGGCCACCGAGGCCGAAGCGTTCGGCATGATCAACTACGCCGTCGCCCCCGACGAGCTCGACGCCAAAGTCGAGGAGATGACCGACAAGATCGGCGGATATTCGTCGGCCATCCTCGAGCTGGGTCGGCGTGCCTTCTACCAGACGCAGGACATGTCCTTCGAGGAGGCGCTCAATACGCTCCACAAAGATCTGACGATCAATACCTTCACCGAGGACATGGGTGAAGGCATGGCCGCCTTCTTCAGCGACCGCGATCCCGACTGGAGCGGCAAGTGACGTCCCGTCGCCGGAGCTCGGACCGCTCCCTTACCCAAACAACACGTCTCGCATCGAGTAAAGTCCGGGCTCCCGCTCGACCACCCAGCCGGCGGCCTGCAGCGCCCCCTGTGCGAAGATGTCGCGGTCGCCGGCGCGGTGGCTCAGCTCGATACGCTCGCCGGGCCCGCACAGGGCCACTTCGTGTTCGCCGACGATGCTTCCGCCCCGCCGGACCTGAAAGCCAATCTCGTCGTCCGAGCGCGAGCCCACCTCGCCTTTGCGAGCCCACACGGCCACATCCTCGAGGCTCAGCCCCCTCGCCGACGCCGCCGCTTCGCCCAACGACAGCGCCGTACCGCTCGGCGCATCGACCTTGTCGCGGTGGTGAGACTCCGCGATCTCGATGTCGAACTGCCCGTCGGTCGCCTCGGCGGCCGTCTCGACCAGTTGCATCAGCAGATTGATCCCGACCGAAAAATTCGAGGCACGCAAGACGGGGACCGTCTCGGCGGCCTCCTCGATGGCCGCCTGCTGGTCGTCGTCGAGCCCCGTCGTGCCGGAGACGAAGGGCTTGTTCAGCTCGGCCGAGCGGCGAGCGGCCTCGGCACAGGCCTCGGGCGACGAAAAATCGACCACGACGTCGGCCGATTCGACGCCCACCTCGAGATTGTCGATGATCTCGATCGACTGCGGTCCGATGCGTTCTCCAACACGCTCGTGTTCGGCGTGTTCGACGGTGCCGACGACACTGAGATCATCGATGTCATCGGCCACCTCGAGCAGCGAGGTACCCATGCGACCGGCTGCGCCGACAATGGTGATGGAGGTTCGCGACATCATTCTGGAGGGGTTGCATTCACAATGAATAGCGCCAGACAACAGAGCAACGAGCGGGGGGCGTCTCGGCAGAGACCGGGTCGCAACACGACGTGCGGACACGGCGCCACTCCTCGTCCCACTCGATCTGCCAGCCCGTACGGCTCCATCTAGAGCTGGTTTCAGGAGTTCGGCGAGGAGCAAGGTCGTTGAGCATGCGAGGACAAGGAGCCGAACCGACTGCGATACCACAAGGTCGTGTAGAGAATTGGCGACACCGTGATCGCCACATCAGCCGTGGCCGCGGCCCCGTTCGAGTGTGTTGAAACGAGCTCTTACAGCAAACCGTACTCGTCGAGGAAGTTCTCCATCAACGCGCGGAACTCCTCCGAGGGCGTGTAGAGCGGCTCTCGGACGTCGGGCTCGCACCAGCCGAGAACCGACGCTGCCACTTTGGTCGGCACTGGATTCGGCTCGGCAAACAGCATTCGGGCCAGCGGCTGGATCTTCTGGTGAATCTTCCGGGCGCGCTCCCGGTCGCCCTCCAGCGCTCGATGGACCAGCGCGCTCATCGTCCCGGGCTCGAGGTTCGAGACCACGGAGATGCATCCCTGCCCGCCGAGAGCCACCAGCGGATAGGTCGTGAAATCGTCGCCCGACAGGACCTGGAGGTCGTCGCCGGTCTCCTCGATGATGCGCGAGACCAGACGCATGTCGCCCGAGGCCTCCTTGATGGCGACGATGTCGTCGTGTTCGGCCAGGCGCCCGACCGTCTCGGCCTCCAGCGAGACGCCCGTCCGCGAGGGGACGTTGTAGAGCACCACCGGGAGCTCGCCCCGATCGGCCACCTCGACGAAGTGGCGGTACATCCCCTCCTGGTTGGGCTTGTTGTAGTAGGGCGTCACGACGAGCGCCGCGTCGACCCCGTCGATGGCCGAGACCGCTCGCGTCCGCTCGATCGTCTTCTCGGTATCGTTGGTGCCGGTCCCGGCGACGACGGGCACCTGATCGTCGGCCGTCTCGGCGGCCGTGCGAATCACCGACAACTGCTCTTCTTTGGACATCGTGGCCGCCTCGCCGGTCGTGCCACACGGCACGAGTCCGTCGATGCCGCCCTCGAGCTGCCGGTCGACCAGCCGGCGATAGGCCTCGAGATCGACGTCACCGTCGTCGAAAGGCGTGATCAGAGCCGTCAGCGCGCCCTCGAGTCTCACTGGAACGTTCGATGTCATGGATTCATCTCCCGTGGTGCCGTTCATCGATGATGTCGTATGCTCCAGTCGCCATAGGAAACGCAGCCGACTTTTTCCATCCTCGAGTATGACGGTGAGGTAGACGAGGCACATACCGATGCTCGAGAGCAGGAGACGAACCCGGAACTCGTTTGGGCTCTCGTATCGTCGGTGAGTTGTGGACGAACCCCCGGTGGGCGAGCCCCATCCCACCGATTGTCCTCCGTCACGCCCGAATGCGCCACGTCTCCCAGGGGAGTTCGTCGAGTTCGGGGTCGTCGCGGATCTCGCGCAGAAACATCGACGGGCGCTGGACCTCGAGACGATCGCTCCGGCCCCGGGAGCTCTTGGTCGGCTGGCACAGATAGAGTTCGTCGCGGGCCCGGGTCGTGGCGACATAGAAGAGGCGCCGCTCCTCCTCGATCGATTCGGTGCTGTCGGTCGACCGATGGTGGGGGAAGTTACCCTCGGAGAGCGTCAACACGAAGACGGCCGGCAATTCGAGCCCCTTC
>JAQCND010000399.1 GCA_028274765.1 Bradymonadaceae bacterium | reverse complement strand
GCCACCGTCTGGAGGAGACGTGGATGGAGGCGATCGGCGAGCGTCGCAGCCGTCTCGGGACTCTCCTCCTGGATGAAACACCGCAGTTTGCAGGGGGCGCCTCGGTTGCGTCCGCTGCGTCCCACCCGCTGAGCCAGCGATTCGACCGTCCGGGGCGGACCGATCTGCCCCACCGTCTCGATCGAGCCGATGTCGACGCCGAGCTCCAGCGTGTTCGTACAGAGCACCGTCGTCGACACGTCGTGCGCCCTGAGGCTCGCCTCGGTCGCCTCCCGAACTGACGCATCGAGCGACCCGTGATGGATTGCGAAGACGTCTTGCTCCTCCTCTCCGCCATGGATTCGCCCCAGACGATCGACGAGCGACTCCAGTCTCGCCTTGCGATTGCCGAACACGAGGTTGGTCGCTCCTCGCATGGTCCGGTCAATATCTCGGGCCAGTGCCCAGTCGGACGGGTTGGACGTCTCCGCCTCCTCGATCTCGATCGGCCGCTTCTCGTAGCCGTGGAGCGCCACCCGACATTCGCCGCTCTCGTCTTGCTGGACGAGTTCGACCTCCTCGAGCGTCCCGCCGAGCCACCGCTTCGGCGCCTCGGTCTCCGGGCCGAGTGTCGCCGACAGTCCGACACGACGCATGCGCTCGCCGCGAATCCGGTCGAGTCGGGTGAGCAGACTCCTCAGATGAGCCCCCCGCTCGGTCCCCATGAAGGCGTGGAGCTCGTCGATGATGGCAAAGGCCGTGGCGCCGAAGAGGCGAGCGAGGTGTCTCGAGCGATTGACGACGAGCGACTCGATCGATTCGGGCGTGATCAGCAGGACGCCGCCGGGGTCGTCGACGAGGCTCTGTTTGTGCGAGGCCGAGACGTCGCCGTGCCAGCGATACAGCGGGATATCGGCGTACCGACAGAGCTCCTCGTCGAGCCGCTCGAACTGATCGTCGACGAGCGCCTTCAGCGGCGCGACGTAAAGTGCCCGGACGCCCTCTGGCGAGTCGTCGGCGATCGCGGAGAGGATCGGCAAAAAGGCGGCCTCGGTCTTGCCCGAGGCGGTGGGAGCGCTCAACAAGAGATCCCGGCTCGTCTCCAGAATCACCTCGATGGCGTCCGACTGGATGGGACGCAGGGTTTCCCAGTCGGCGTGCCAGACGAACCGCTGGAGACGGCGGTCGAGCTGGTCGAAGGGTCGAGTCATGATCAGAGCTGAAACGAAGTCAGAGGATGTTCGTGCGCATCGATGTCGTCTTCGGAGGCCTTCGAGTCCGCTGTCGCCGGAGACGGGGGGGGCACCTCGGCGGTCGGGAGCATCTCGCGCCAGCTCGCCTCGTCACACTGGCGCAGTTGCTGCAGCAATGCCACAAACGCCTTGATGGTGTTTCGAGGCGTCTGGAAATGCTCGGCGCCCATCGTCTCGGCACAGTGGGTCGTGAAGGCCCGGATCCCCGCGTCTGGAATGATTCGAGACGTGCCGGGAGGCGTCGCGAGGTCTCGAATACGTGCCAAAAGCTCCTGGAACTGCTCGCGTTCGAGGCGATCGAGTCGCAGCACCGGGCCACTGCTGGCCGGCAGAGCGTCGAGTCCCCACGAGGACGGAGAGAGGCGTGTCTCGAGAGCGCCGTAGCTGTAGAGCCCCCGCGTTGCATCCTCCAGAAACTCGGGGATGCCCCCCATCAACCACTGCAATCCCGTCGCCTCGTCCTCGAGCGAGTCGTTGAGAATCTGGAGGATCACCTCGTAATTACTCTCTCGCGATCGAAGATGCGAGAGGTTGTGACTCAGCACCTTCATTTCGTCGAGTGCCACCACGAGCCCCTCGTATCCGGCGAGTCGCACGAATCGAGCGAGGAGCTTGACGTGGTCGTAGACGTGGGCGTCGTCGACGATCGAGCGTACGCCGAGGGCCTGGCGCGCCTCGGTCTTCGTCGAATACCCCCCTCTGAGCCACCGGAGGGCTCGGCGACAGCGTTCGGGGTCGTCTTCGATCTTTCCCTCTGCGTATTGCACGAGGACCGATACGAAATCGTCTCCACGAGGGAGATGTCGCAGAGCAGAGAGACTCGACTCGAGTTGGGAACGGACGTCGGTGTCGTCGGTGTTGTTTCGAGTCGCAAGCACGGTGTCCCACCATCGTTCCACGACAGATTCGAGGGCGTGGCCGCCGGGGTGCGAGGCGGTCGCAAGCTGGCTCGTCAATTCGCGGTAGAGGTGTCGCCCTTCGTCGTTCGACCCGTAGAGCCGCCGAGACATGGCGAGGTCGCATGAAGCGACAACGAATTCCTTTCGGTACGCCATCGAGGAGGCCAGACGCAGCAGGAAGCTCTTGCCGCTTCCGTACGGACCGACGACGAATCGGATGCCCGACCCGCCCTCGGCGACGTGCTCCAGGTCGGAGCGGATGGTCTCGATCTCGTCCTCGCGGCCAACTTGGAGGTATTGCAGACCCGTCCGGGGAACGGTACCGGCTCGCAGGGCCTCGAGGATGGAGGTGCGCTCGTGCTCGTCGAGTTCGGGAGGCGTCATGGCGATCGTCGGGTGAGAGACACGGTGATCGAAGCGAGTCAGGCGGATGGAGCGAGAAACGCAGCTACTCGACCGAATGCGTGTGAGGAGCCTCGCGTCGGTGAGTCGATGGGTCGCCCTCCTCCATGTCATCTCGTGGCTCGACGAAGTGGCGGAGCCGATCCTCGTCGTCTGACGATGACGGCTCGCATGCTTCTCGGTCATCCTCGTCTTCGCCCGTCGACGGCTGGCATTCGTCGGAGCCTCGGAGGGACGGACGGAGGAACGACTCGACCGATCGGGGCGAACGACCGACATGCGCCTCCGCACGAGAGGCGAGCGTCTCGAGGCTCCGGCGGACGTGGGTCACCACGTCGTCGGGCTCGACGTCGAGCTCCCGGGCGACGTATCCCAGGCGCTTTGCACTCTCGGGGCCGCGAGGGGCGATGGACGCGGCGATGTCGACGAGGAGAGCGATCGCCGTCGTGCGGTCGACATTCGTGCGGAACGCGTCGAGCCATCGGTCGATGGAGTCCTCGATTCTGTCCGAGTCGAGTACGTTGGCGAGTGCCCGGAGGCGTCGATGGTCGTGGGGTGACACGTCGAGAGAAGTCTCGAGTCTTGCGACGAGCGAACGACGTCTCGATTCGTCGAGTTCCCCGCCAGGAGCGGCGACATAAGGGCCGAGAGACGTGGCGAATGCAGCCGCCTCGAACGCGGGCGGACGGGAACAGATCTGTGAATCGTCACGTGGCACGAGGGCCAGCTCGTCGTTCGGCGCCCAGGTGAGCGGAAGTACGTGGGGATCGGGTTCGACCTGAAATCCCATGTCGTGGCAGCGCTCGGCCATCGTACGACACGCCGAACGATCGAGCGGCGCAGACGACGGATGGCCGCACCACCTGGCGAGTCGCCCGGCCCGGAGCCGCCCGACACTGCCGTCGAGGTGACGCTGGATGAAAGCGCGCCACCGATCGCGAACGGGATGATTTCGCTCGGCGTCGGCGGAACTCGAACGAACTCGTCGATTCCTCAGGCCGGAGACGATACCGACGATGCTCCGTTCACAGCCATCGGGACGCGATCGACTCGTCTCGGCGGTGTCGGCTCGCTCGAAGGGAGGCCGACTCCGCGAGGGATGGGGCATATCAAACGAGCGAGTCTCGAGCGGGGG
>JAQCND010000397.1 GCA_028274765.1 Bradymonadaceae bacterium | reverse complement strand
GAATATCGCCTCCACAATCGCTGGCGACTCGAACCCGATGGAGAGGACGGATGGACGTGTGAGCGGCTGAATCCGTAGACGTCGCGACCGGCGCATCGGGGGAGGACCCGACCCGAAGCGAAGCATGGACGGCGGGGGCGCTCCGCGGTGCATGTCGGAACGGTATCGGGGCTCAGGCGTCCGGCGAATGCGATTCGGTCGCAGTCTCCTCGGAGGTGACCGTTTCGTCGGAGAGGATGCTGTCATCGATGCCCGGATCGTAGGCCGACAGTGAGTCGTCTTCCCCGGCTGGATCGTCCGACGCATCGCTCGCCGCCGTATCCATGCCGACCCCGGGATCGTAAGGGGAGAGGACTTCGTCTTCGGACTCGAGGCCTTCGGCGAGGCTGTCGTCGATCTCGGGCTCGAACGGGGCGAGTCCATCGTCGAGACCCGATGGTCTCGAATCATCCTCGAGAGCAGGGTCGTAGGCGGGCACCTCATCGCTCGAGACGGTCGATTCGAACGAAGAGTCGCGAAGAGACTCGTCGATCTCCATGTCGATCTCGGAGGTTTCGGGAGCCTCGAGAGCTTCTCCGTCCTCGGCAGCTCCGAGTTCCCCATTGAGCTCGTCATCTTCGGACGACCCTGGTTCCTCGCCTCCCTCGTCGAATGTGTCGTCGAGGTCGTCGAGCGCCGCCGAGGCGATGTCGTCGGCGTCCAGTCCGGGCGACGTGGGGTCGTCGTCGGTCGATGCGTCGGATGCCGGGTCGGGCGCGGGACTCTCGGAGTCATCGAACTCTCCGGGAGGCGTCTCCGGGGGCGGCGGCGGTTCGCTCGCGTCGGGTCCCTCCCGAACCGACGAGCCGTCGGAACGAGCGTCCTCGGCCTCCGCATCCGAGGCAGACGTGTGGCGATCGATTGCCCCCTCGTCGGCACTCGGGTCGACCGACGTCGAGAACGGATCCGAATCGAGAGAGGCATCGGATGCGTCGGCGTCGGAGTCGTGTTCGTCCCCCGGAGTAGACGTCTGAGCGTCATCCTCGGTAGGGATATCTTCGGTCGGCCCCGTCTCCGACACACCGCTGTGGGCGTAACGAGTGGAATCCTCCGCCGTGCTTTCGGTTTCCTCGGCGATGCCCAGCTCGCGAGCCGCTTGCTCGGGGAGAGCGATATGTAACAGTTCGACATCGTTGACCGTGAGTCCGTAAGTCGCCCGCAGCGCCGATTGGATTTCGCTCACGACATCCCACTGGAACTGGTCGGATAGCAGTACGTCCGGCGCTCGGCGTCGCTCGGATCGGGGCGGCAAATCGAAGAGTTCCTCGACCGTCTTCGAGGCAGCCATGTCCCGCACCACGGCTTCGATGCCGTCACTCGTCACCGATCGAATGTGATAGTGCGTCTCCCCCAGAAAGTATGTGAGAGCCCGCTCGAACGCCTCACTGTCGTCGGCCGCGATCTCGACGCGGGCCGAGAACTCCAGATCGAAGGTCGCTCCCTCCCGAGTGGCGACGTCTTCGAGACTCGCCTCGGCCGACGTCAACCCGTGACGCAGCCGTTCCGACGTGTTGATGAAAGGCCAGACGAATGCGCTGTCGTACGTGATGCTGTACTCCCCACTCCAATCGGTGATCACGATGAGTTCACCGGACTCCGACTGTTCGAACGAGGAGGCGATGAACCAGCTCCCCCCGATCGTCAGGGCGAGTATGAGCAGACACGTCAAAGGAAACCTCCCGTCTCTGAGGAGAGGTGCGTATGGTTCGATGGATGGCGCTTCGATACGAC
>JAQCND010000394.1 GCA_028274765.1 Bradymonadaceae bacterium | reverse complement strand
CGTCGTCGCCCGCGCCTGTAAGGGCCCGCTCGGATACCGTGGGAGACGCCGTGGCACGACGCTTGCGGTCGACAGACTCGATGATCGGCCGGCGGGGCCGCCGGCGCTCTCAACAAACGCGTCGTCGAGAGTCCCTCCCACGCCCGCATGCAATCATATCACGCTCTTCACCTCGCGGATCACGTCGTCGGCATATCCGCTCTCCGTCCATCAGACTCCCTCGTGTTCCGGCTGAGGGGACTCTTCGGACTGAGGTGCGTCGAACTCGATTGAATCGGGTTGGCGCTGGGCGGCCTCGTAGGCGCGACAGATGCGATCCATCAGGTCCCCGACTGCTTCGGCATCCGACGAAAAATCGACGCGGGTGGTGTCGACCTCGATGAGGGGGGCGTCGTCGTAGTGATCGAAGAAGTTGTGATAGAGCGAGCGCAGGCGATCGAGATATTCGGGCTCGATGTCCTCCTCGTAAGGACGGCCGCGCTGCTCGATCCGATCCAGCAGAGTCTCGAGCGGGGCGTACAGATGGACGACGGCATCCGGCGAGGGGACCTGCTGGGTGAGAATATCGTACATGCGGTCGTACAGGGCGAGCTCGTGATCCGAGAGGGTCAGGCTGGCGAAGAGCCGCGATTTGACGAACAGGTAATCGCTGACCGAGAGGCTCGAAAAGAGATCGGTCTGGGTGAATTCCTCCTGTTGACGATACCGACTCAGCAGAAAAAACATCTCCGTTTGGAAGGCGTACTCGTCGTTGTCTTCGTAGAAGTCGGCCAGGAATGGATTTTCTTCGAAGCTCTCGAGAAGCGTATGGGCGTCGTAGAGATCGGAAAATTGATTGACGAGCGTCGTCTTGCCCACGCCGATGGGGCCCTCGACGACGATGTAGTTGGGATGCTCGCGATATCCTTCGATCATGCTTGTAGAATCGGATGCGGGAGTATGACGCCGACGACGAATCTCGTATCGACCACGCAGTGTATGTCAAATCGACGGAACCTGTCACGTTTTCTGACATCCGCGGAGGGGGACCGTTTGCGCGCCGATTCCGCCGTCTGTTTGACCCGTGGGGCGCGGCCTCGCTGCGAGCGATCGTTGCGATTGCTGCGAAAGTTTGAGAGACGTACACGCGTCCTGTGAATCACGAGATGCGACGATATGCAACGTCAGAGTCCTCCATCGTGCCTTCGAGCGCTTGTCTCCCCCACCTCCCCGACATCGACGAGCCTCTGCTGTCGGTCGCGGGGGCGATCGACGCGTACTCTCTCTGCACATGCTCGCTCGCTCACAGAGCATCCCTCCCTCGGAGGCTCGAGCGCATGAGCCACGCCACTGCACATCATCCGCGAACAGAGAGGGGGCTCGTCGCGGGACTCGTGGTCTTCGTCTCGATGATGCTTGCCGCCGAGTCGGAAGCGGCTCGGGAGCGCGAGCCGCTGGCGATCGCCTTCGTCGATGCGACCCCCGAGGTGAGCGGGCCGATGTACGATACACTGCTGACGATCGTCGAAGAGAGCGACGATATCGCGTCGACGCCGCCGGAGGACTTCTGGCGAGGGGCGGCAAACGTTCGCATCACGCGAGCGGTCCTGAGAGACGACGATCGGCGCGAGGCACGTCGCCCACTGCTGCTCCGGGCCATGGAGGCTCAACAGCTCGAGGCGATCGTCGTCTACACACAGCACGAGGACGCGTTTCAGCTCGTCGTCATCGGCCCAGAGGGCGGCGAGCTGGAGCGATTTCGCGCCCCCATGCGCCGGAAACGGATCTCGGATCGTCAGGCGCTCAAAGTGCTGGAGCAACTTTTCGAGGTGTTGGTGCCCGAGATCCGCCGGTATCGCCAACGTCGCGAGAAACAGCAGCCCGAGACGGAGTCATCCTCGAGTGCCACTCCCTCCTCGTCTGCAGCCTCGTCGGAGTCGACCGCCCCACGAGAGGCGTCATCCTCGCACTCTTCGGCGGCCGATGCTCTCCCCGAAGTCGCCCTTTCGCTGACGCCCATGCTGGGACGTCGCGATCTGGTGGTCACAACGGACGATCCCTTCGAGCTGAGACACGGGACCCCTTTTTTCGGGGCACGCGTGAGCGCCGAGGCCGGACTCGTGTCGCTCGGTCGGAAGTCGCGGGCGTCGCTCGGACTTGCGGGCACCCTCGATATTGCCGGTTTTCAGACCCGGTTCCCCAACGAGGAGGCGACGTACCTCGGCCTGTACTGGCGAGCGAGAGTGAGTGGCCGATACACGCACGACGTGGGCTCGCGCCTCGACCTCTACGGCCACGTCGGCGCCGAGACGATGCGATTCGGCCTCCCCGCGAACGAGACCTATCGTGGAAGTCGCTACATCGGCGGACGACTGGGACCGGGAGCGGCCATGGCGTTCGCTCAACTGGCGACGCTCCGGCTCGAGAGTGCGCTTCTTCCGCTACTGGGGGTCGATACCGACGATGGCGCGCTCGGGCCCGGCGCGACGACCCTGGGGATCGGCGGACTCGCACGATTGACGTTGCACGTGCTGAACCCGTTCGACGTGTCGATCGTCTACGACGTCACCTGGCTTCCGATCCAGCATCCGAATCCCCGTGATGTCGAGACCGCTGGCTCGGGGCGCGATCTCGTCCACGTCTTTGGATTGGCCGTCGGATATACGTTTTGATTGGGGACGCAATCCTTCGATTCGAGACCGATTTTTCTGGAGCTTACTGCCATGCATCGCCTCGTTTCGCTGTGCCTGACATCTCTGCTTGTCGCCGTGGCTCTGCAGGCCCCGCTGTCGTCGGTCGAGGCCGCCTCGGACGCCGCTCCCCCGATGCACGTGGGGATGGTCCTCGACTCGTCGGGGAGCATGGATGAAAACGATCCGGATCGGCTCTCCCTGCTGGGCGCGATGATCTTTGCCGACCTCGCCCAGCCCGACGACCGGCTCGGCCTGTACACGATGGATCGCTACGACCAGATCCTGCTCGACATGCAGACGGTCGACGATCAGAAGTCGACCATCAAGCAGAAGGTCCGAGGGCTCGCCTACAAAACCCCGACCGACTGCAAAGGTCCCCTCCAGAAGGCGGCCGACGATCTCGAACGGGCTCGAGAGTCGAGCGACGAGGCCGAGCAATTCGTCATTTTCCTCTCCGACGGGATCTGCCCGTCGGCCGAGGACGGAGGGGGGATCGACCCGCTGAAGCCGGTACTCGATCGCCTCGACCGCGAGGGCGTTCGGGTCTTCTCGATCAGCCTCATCGGGGGCGGCAGCGAAAGCGCTCAGGTCGAGGAAATTCTCGAAGGGATGGCCGACGCCACCGACGGCGAATACTTCAAGGCCTCCGAGGCCTCCGATCTGCCGGGGCGATTTGCCGACATCCTCGGGCGCATCGTCGGGAGTCACGCTCAGACCGACTCCATCTCGGGCGGGAGCGCCGACGTGGAGCTCGACGGATACGTCCGCGATCTCTCGCTGGTCGTCTCCGGGGCCGACGAGACCGTCGGAGTCACCGAAGCCAGCCAACCCGACGGGAGCTCTCGGTCCTTTCCGACCGGCTCGGGGTCGACCTTCTCCGAACGCGACGGCGATGTCTACGCCGCCTCGGGCGACAACGGAGCCGACCCGCACTACGCCGCCGTCAAGATCACCGATCCGCCCGCTGGAAGCTGGACGTTCGAGGTCGATGGACCGAGCGGCCTCCAGACCACCGTCATCCAGAACTACGCCCTCGATCCCGTGCTCGAGCGGGCCTCCAGCGGATCGGTCCGCCCCGGCGACGAGGCGACCTTCGAGGCCTGGCTGCGCGACCGCGACGACGACCGCATCGAGGATAGCTCGTTTCTCGACAAGGTGACCTTCGATCTCGAGGTCGAGGCGCCGGACGGAAGCAGCGACACCGTCGACATGAGCGCCCAGAGCGGCGGCCGCTACGCCACCGACCTGACGCTCGACGGGGACGGGACCTACACCCTTCGGGCGCGCGCCTCGATGAAGGAGGGGCCGCTCGACAAGCGGAGCGAGACGGTGACGGTCCGCACGCAACCGTTCGATCTGGAGACGGAGCGCCAGGACCCGATCGATCTGGGAGACATCAAGGCGGGGACCGACAGCG
>JAQCND010000504.1 GCA_028274765.1 Bradymonadaceae bacterium | reverse complement strand
TCTTCGATCTGCATTCCCCAGCGTCACGCGGGCGACATATGCAGTCTGCAGATCGACGGTTCGACACTGCTCGCCGTCGACGAGCCCGCAGCCGACCCGCCAGGCGTAGCGGTGGGGGACGTCGGTGTCCTTCGGGACGGTCGGCAACCGCTCCGTACCATCACCGCCGAGCCCCTGCACGGGCGTCATACAGTCTCGATCGCCCTCGCTCGCCGCCGGACAGATCTCGACGTCGACGTTCTGGTCGTCCCCCTCGCGATCTCGGAGCGTGTACTGGATTTCGACGAATCGTTCGTCGAGCTCGACGGGCCCGACCGACGTGATGCGAGCGGTTCGATTGGACGTCTCGAGCGGCTGGTCGCCGCATCCGCCGACGATCGTCATCGAGATCAGCAGGCCGGCGAGCATCCAGCCCCGCGAGTGTATCGTCTGTGATCGAGCCATACTGCTCCGTGTGTGGTGCGTCGTGACTGTCGAGCCCATCCCGAACGAACACGAAGGGCGGGCTCAGCTCAAAGAGGGGGCTCGAGGTGGATCAAAAATCCTCGAGTCGTTCGACGAGCTCCTCGTGAAGATGAGGATTGGTCGCCAGCGTGCTGGCTTCGTGAGCCGAGTACGATTCGCCTCGAGCGTCGGTCACCACGCCCCCCGCCTCTTGAACCAGCAGGTAGCCGGCCGCCGTGTCCCATGGATTGAGGTGATATTCCCAGAATCCGTCGAGCCGCCCGGTGGCGACGTAAGCCAGATCCAGAGCCGCCGATCCGAGACGCCGCACGCCCTGGGAAGCTCGAGTGAGCTGAGTGAAGTTGATGAGGTTGTCGACCTCCGTCTCTTCGAGCGAGCGCGGGAATCCGGTGACCAGGACGGCGTCTCCCAGAGACGATTCCTCGCTGACGCGAATCGGCTCTCCGTCGAGATGAGCCCCCTCGCCCCGCTCGGCGCTGAAGAGTTCGTCTCGCCTCGGATCGTAGATGACCCCCACGACCGACTGACGGTCGACCTGGAGCGCGATCGAGACACAGAACATCGGGAGGTCGCGCGAAAAATTCAAGGTCCCGTCGATGGGATCGATATACCAGGCGCGATCCGTATCTCCCCCCGGCTCGTCTTCGAGCTCCTCGCCGACGATCCGGTCGTCGGGAAACATCGAGTGAAGTTCGTCCTGCAGAAAGGTCTCGATGCTGACATCGACATTGGTAACGGGATTGTTTTCGGATTTGTCTCGGACCGACAACCCCTCCCGACGTTCGATGGGGATGCGTTTGCCCGCCGCCCGGGCTAGAGCCTCGGCACAGCGGCGTTCGACGGTGTAATCGGCCATGATATGGGGGTCCTCGCGTGAGATGCGCGACTGGCGCCGCGCCGGTTAGCTCAAAGAACGTAGCTCATTGCATACGACTTTCATGCGCGTCCTCGCCCCTCCTGTCATGGAGGACCTCGCCGGGTGTTGTCTGCGTGGAAGTTACGAACATGCGCCCCGCTCGAGTCGCCTCAACTGATCGCGTGCCTTCGAGACGACCTTCGAGCGTGGGTAGTCGGCGACAACCGTCTCGAAAAACGGCTTGGACTGCTCGCATTTGCCGAGCTTCATGAATCCGACGCCGATCTTGTAGGTCGCCTCCGGCCTCTTTGGAGACTTCGGGTGTGATTCCGTCACTTTGCGATACTCCATGACGGCGTTGGCCCAGTTTTCACCCCGAAAGTAGGTCTCGGCCAACGAGAATTGAGCCTCGTCGGCTCGATCTTCATCCCCGTATTTGCGGAGGAACTGCTCGAATGCCCGGCGGGCGGCGCGAAGCTTACCCTCCGAGAGCTTCGAACGGCCGAACTCGAAGAGTTCGTCGGGCTTGTCGGGGAGGCCTCCTCCTCCCTCCGCGAAGCGTCGATCGACGTCTTCTTTGAAGAGATCGAGTTCGCGCTGGAGCTGAGAAACTTTGAACTGCGTCTCTCCGATCTGCCCCCGGAGCTTCTGGATGGTCTGACGAACGCTCTGAAGCTCGGCTCCGAGGTCGGCATTGTTGCGCTTCAGGAGGCGACGTGCTTGTTCGAGGACGCTGCTGAGCTCGTCGACATCCGTCCGCGCGCTCTCGACCATCTCTTCGAGCTCTTCTTTTTCGCGCTGGTATTCTCGTTTGAGCTGCTTCTGCTCGGATTCCAGCTCGTCGATGCGCTCCCGCATCTCGCGCCCCTTCCAGAACGGCGTGCATCCAGCGGACACGCCCAGCGACAGGACGATGAGTACGACCCAGATGGGGCTTGTCTTGGTCATCGGCGGTCGAGAGAGTCATCGAGAGACGAAACAGACACGGTCGATTCGTTCCGTCGGGTCCACCCCGTATCGAGAGCCATCGCGACGGATGAGGGAGTCGGGTTCACCGGCCGGGTCCCGTCGTCTGTGACGACGAACACGACCAGCCGGCTTCGATTGCTGCCCCCCCTCGATGCGGTGATCGTCACTGGAGGTTGAACTTCACGCGTCGGTTCTTCTCGTGGCAGCGATCCGGCCCGTCGACGCCGCACTGTCGGGCGAGTCGCTCCTCGCCGTACGAGATCGTCTCGAGGTCACTCGAGTCGACCCCGAGCGACTGCATGTACTCGTAGACGCTCTGTGCACGACGCCGGCCGAGTGCGATGTTGTACTCGTTCGTGCCGCGCTCGTCGCAGTGACCGGCCAGTTCGATCGTACGCTCGTCTTTTTGCTCGAGGCAATCCGCGTTGTTCTGAATCTTGTCGCGGGCCTCGTCGGTCAGCTCCGAGCTATCGAAGGGAAAGTAGACGGTCTTGAAGTTGCACGTGCCCGCCGGCTCCGCGATGATGCACTCGCCGTCCTGGCATGCCTCGTTGGAGGCACAGTCGGCATCGGTCGTGCACTCCTGGTCGGCGACGCATTCGCCGCCCTCGCAGACCTGGCCTTCGGAACACTCGTCGTCTGAACGACATTCCGGTCCACATCGGTTGTCACGGCACACTTGCGAGCCCGAGCAGTCGGCATCGCCCTCACAGTAGCCCGGAATGGCCTCGCAGACGCCGTCGTTGCAGCGCTGTCCCGGACCGTCGCAATCTCCATCCTTGCGACACTCCTGACATCGGCCATCGACACAGTAGAGCCGCTCCTGAGACTGCCCCTCGTCGCTCTGGCGGCAATCCTCGTTGGTATTGCACTTCGGATACTCGGGGCCACATCCCGCCACGCCGAGGAATCCGACCGTCGCCACGAGCGCGAATAGCCAATGTTTGTCGAGGTACATATAGATCACTCCCTGCGTTACGACTATGATAACAGTATCTGAGCCGTATCTGAGCGCGCTGGTTGCGTCTTTGAATCCATGCGTAAAATCGACCGTATCTCTGCGCTGACACGCCGTCCAGCGCACGCACTTCTACGTGAGAGACGAATTTCGCGTCAAGCCTCCCCCGTCTTCAGACACGGGACGATTCAGGAACGATGAGGAGACGACATTCTGCACCAGTGTCCCGCCGGCTTACATCTGCGTGACACGAACCTGATGCGATTGTCACGGGACGAGACGGGGAGTGCAATCACGAATGGCGGATGACTCGTCACGGCGATTCGTCCACTCGGAGTCGGCCCCCCGGCTGATGATGAGACTCGGAGACGGGAGCGGAATTGTACTGAAACGCCCGGAGTGATACGGATCAAACGTCTCCTCTCGTGGTCCTCCTTCGTATCCATGCGCTCGATTTCAAACGAGATCCGACGTCTCATCCGCCTCCTGTCGATCAGCCTCCCGGTCGTGATTGTAGCGGGGGCGAGAATCGCGCTGTATCTCACGGACGTGTGGGCGATCGAGTCGGCTCTCTCTCTCCATCCTGCCTCGGTCCGAGCCGCTCTGGCCTGGAGTCTCTCGCTCTACTGGTGTCTGGGCGCCCTCCTCGTGGCCGTCGGATTCGGCGTCTGGCAATGGACCGAGCGTCAACTCGAGGGCGAACGCGGCGGTTGTCGGGCGCCCGACGACGAGAGAGAGGGGTTCGAGGCACCGCTCAATCACGGGATCGTGCTCGTCTCGGGACTTGCGCTCCTCGGCATGCTGGCCGGATGGGCGGCGGCTCCAGCATTGCTCGCACGTTTTGCCCCGACCGAAGCGGTCGCTGGACTGGGGCGTGCCTACGTGGGAACCCGTCTTCTCGGATTGCTTCCGCTCGGTCTCTTCTTTGCCTTCGATGGCGCACTCGACGCCCTGCGTCGTCGCCATTACGTCCTCCTCGGAGCGAGCGTAACCGTCGGCGTCAACGCCATCCTGACCCCAATCGCGACGTCCGGAGCAGGACCCTTTCCGCCGATGGGTGCCTCCGGAGCCGCCATGGGCAGCGTGCTCGCGACGCTCGTCGGCGGACTGACCGTGGCGGTAACCAGTCTGAGCGGGCTCGACTCGCTTCGAGTGGCTCGATTTCGCTTTGAATATCTCAAGATACACAAACTGGGTCGACTGCTCCGCACGAGCCTCCCCGTCGGAATGGTGGGCACCACGGTCGCCGTGACGATGCTCGTTCTGCTCGGAGGACTTGGCGTGCTCGAGGGGGCCAGTATCCAGCTCGCCCCATTCGATACGTGGCCCTCGTGGCGCCCGAATGCCGAATGGACGGGGCTCGCGCTACTCGATCTATGGCCTGCTGCCATGTTGCAGCATCTGCCTCCCGTC
>JAQCND010000392.1 GCA_028274765.1 Bradymonadaceae bacterium | reverse complement strand
GAAGTCCCAGTCGTCCATCGGGAGCCGATGGACGCCGACGGCCGTGATCCCGTCGACGGCCATGAGGGCATCCGACCGGTTGTGAACCACTTCGGTCAACGCCTCCACCGGGTGCAACACGCCGGTCGAGGTCTCGCTCGCCGTGAGCGTGACCATCGCACAATCCGGGTGCTCATCGAGCGCGTCGGCGAGGCGTTCCGGCGCGAGCGGTTCACCCCAGGGAACCTCCAGATCGACGACGTGTCGTCCCTGAGCTTCACCGACTCGACCCCATCGCTGTCCGAATTTCCCGCCGCCCACGGCAATGACCTTGTCTCCTCGCGACGTGAAATTCACCATGGCCGATTCGAAAGCCCCCGTGCCACTGCAGGTGAGGGTGAGGACCTCCCGATCCGTCTCGAATAACCACTTCAATCCCTCGCGAGCCCGGGCGAAGACTTCTTTGAAGCGCGGTCCCCGGTGGTGCATCGTACTCTCGGCCATCGCGAGACGGGCCTCTTCGGGAACGGGCGTCGGACCGGGCGCGAGCAGATGTTCTCGGTGATACATGGCATCAGATCGGGGCTCGAGGTTCAATGGGTTCATGACACGTGGGCGCCGCTGAAAGCCGATGCCTCTCGGGCGCCTCGATGTATCGTTCGAGACGTCGGTAACAATCACAACCGGACGGCTTCAAACGAAGACTTCTGCTGCTCGGGTTTGCGTTCTTCGCATCTGTGTCTCCGCCACGAGGGCTCACGTTGAGGATGGTTCAACCGTAGCATGAAACGTATACGCCTGAGCACCCGGTGCCTTGGAGACCAGGCCGTAGAGTTCGAGCTCCAGCAGAGAAGACTGGATCGCGTCGGGATCGCGGTCGGCGGCTCGGCTCAAACGATCGATGTGAAGCGGATCGCTCGCGTCGCCGTCCGCGAGCCGACTGGCCGCCTCGAGCAGTTCACTTGCCTCCTCCGACAGGGTCTCCGGTGGAGATATCGAGCCGGACGGAGGCGATGATGCGGAGTCGTCTTTCTCCGAATCGATCGAGTGGGATTCGACGTCGTCACTCGCCGATTCGCATGCAGAGGATGGGGGCGGCTGGCGAAGCACGTCCAGCAGATGGTCGAGCACGTCGTCACCGTCTCGCAGCGCCTGTGCGCCCTCCTCGACAATCAGTTTCAGGCATCCCGCCGCCAGTGGCTCGTCGAGTCCGCCGACGAGTGCCCCGATCGGACGTCCCAGGTCCAGCGCCGCCTCGGCGGTCAACATCGTCCCGCTGTCGACGTCCCCCCGCACGACGAACGTCCCATCGCCCAGCGCAGCGATCAGCCGATTGCGACGCGGAAAGTGGTAGCGACGCACGTCGGTCCCCATGGGATACTCGGTCATCAGTGCCCCTCGATGGGTGATGCGTTCGAACAGATCCGTATTCGACTTGGGGGTCAACTGATCGAATCCCCCCGGCATGAAAGCCACCGTGGGGACGCCGGCCTCGAGGCATGTCTCGTGGGCCACCGTATCGACCCCGTTGGCCCCTCCACTGACGATGGCGACGTCGGCCTCGACGACGCGACGTACGATCTCGGAGGCGCGTCGCGCGTCGTCGACCCCGACACTCCGGGTGCCGACCGTCGCCAGCGTGTGGCGCACGCCACCGGCATCCGGGTCACCCCACACGTACAGAAAGGTCGGAGGAGCGGTCAGATCGAGGAGCCGTTCGGGGTAGGCCTCGTCCGAGATGTGTAGTAGCTGAGCGCGCTCGGGGAGACACTCGAGTTCTCGACGATAACGCGCCTCGGGGGCCCGGCCGTCGGTAATGAGCTCGACGATCCGTTCTCGGGTGGTTGGGCCCGGATCACCGACGTCGATGCGCTGCTCGAAGAGAGGGGGATCGAGGGACCAGAGTTCGGCGATCGGACCCTGTTCGGCGATCGAGGCAATCAGCCGATGGGAGACGCCGCGCACGCTCCAGAGATTCCATCGAGCGATGCGCTCGTTGCGTTCGATCGAAGACGATATGTTCCGACGCTGTTTCGAGAGGGTCATGCCGCTGGCCTCGTGCCCAGATGAAGCTCGTGTCGACGGGGAGCACCTTCGCGTGCCCCCTCCATTCATGATCGTCGGCACGACGGTGGGATGTGTTGCGTCTCGACCCTCTCAGCGCCTCTCACGCCTCCTCGGGATCGTCGGAAGACGCCTCGCGCTCTGATTCGAGCTCGCCGCGTTCGACTCGTTCGCGGAAGTCATCGACCTCGGCGAGGAGATCCGTATGACAGCTCTCGCACTTGGCCTGCATGATTTCTTTGCCCATCAGCATGACCTGAACGGCCTCCTCCTCGCCACATTTGAAGCATCGCACTCGCTGCATCACGTTTCGATCTCCTCTTCGGAATCGGAGGGGGAACGGCTGCGCTCTCGTACGACCTCGACGCATTCGTCGGCATCGGACCAGACGAGATGGCCGCGGTCGCGGATGTCGTCGCTCAGCAGCGCCTCGGTCGTCGGCTCGTAGAGACGCTCCGAGATCAGTGTCTCAATCGATTGCGTATCGGTCATCTTCGGCGCCTCGGCGAGAATGCGATCGCGCAAGTCACGGTCGATGTCGACCTCGAGATCGTATTCGTCTCGCATGGCGTCGACAAAATCATCGATGCGCTGTCGCAAGAGCGCCCGCGCCGGCGTGTCGTCCTCGCCGCTCAAATTGTCGAAGGGGACGGCGGCGTCGAGGTAATCGTCGACTCGTTCGGCGACGCCCGAACCCACCGCTTCGAGAGCTGATGTCTCCTGGGATTCGGTTTCATCCTGGGTGAATCCAATCGAGGCCCCCGACGACTCGACCGAGGCATCGAACGTCAGAATGAAGATGGCGTTGCTCGCCGTCGCGCGGTGGCCCTGAGTGTCCTCGATCTCGCCATCCTCGATGAATCGAAGCATCCGCTCTTGGATGCGTGGATGGGCCTGATCGAAGTCTTCGAGGAGCACGACGCTACTCGGCCGTCGTCGCAGGGGCGTCACGAGAATATCTTCGTCTTCGTAGCCGACATACCCCGGCGGCGAACCGATGAGACGACTGAGGCTGTGAGACTCCTGATAGTCCGACATGTCGAGCCGAATGACTGCACGGGGATCGTTGAAGATCTCGTCAGCCAGTACCTCGGCCATTTTCGTCTTGCCTACCCCCGGCGGGCCGACGAAACCGAGCACAGCCATCGGGCGATTGCGGCGGGCGTTGCGAAGTCGGCTCGAAATCAGCGTCCGAGCGATCTCGGAGACGGCCCGCGTCTGCCCAACCACCTCCTCGGCGAGCCGCTCTTCGAATCCCACCCACCATCGGATCTCGCCCTGGAGGAGCTGATCGAGCGGAATCGAGGTCTTGAGATGCACCTGATGAGCGACGTCGCGCCGCAAGACGGCATTCGATGGCTCCGCCCCGGTCTCCGAGCGGTCGTCGTTCGTTTCGACCAGGCCGTTGGCCCGAGCGATACAGGCGTCCATCAGGAGCTTCTTGGCCTTGTCGGGGAGCCACTGCTCGGGGAGGTAGCGCACCGATAGCTCGATGGCGGCTTCGACCGCCGAGTCTTCGACGACGATGCCGTATTCGTCCTCGAGTTCCGGCACCAAATTCTGGAGGATACGACCGACGAGCTCCTCGTCGGGTTCCTCGATATTGATGCGCTCGAACCGGCGTTTCAGCGCCGGATCGCGGTCGAACCACCGCCGATATTCAGCCTGCGTGGTGGCGGCGACGACGGCCAAATCGCCCGAGGCGAGGGCGCGCTTGAAGTGATTGGGGACCTCGGCCGGCGTGTTCGTTCCCGAACGGGGGGCAAAGACGGCGTGGGCCTCGTCGATAAAGAGAATGACGTCGCCGCTGGCTTCCTCGAGGAGATTCTCAATGCGAGACTCTAGATCCCCTCGATAACTCGTCCCTCCGATGAGACTCGCCCCGTTGATCTCGATGAGGCGACAGCCCTCCAGTTGAGGCGGAACCTGCCCGAGGGCGATCCGCTCGGCCAGGGCACTCGCCAGCGCCGTCTTGCCGACGCCCGCTTCGCCGGTCAACAGGGGATTGCGCTGTTCGCGTCGAAGTAGGATGTTGACCATCCGCTGCAGCTCGCGATCGCGTCCCACGATCGGCGGGAGCTCGCCCTCGAGGGCCGCCTGAGTCAGGTCACGTCCCAGCAGATCGAGTGTGGGCGTTGATTC
>JAQCND010000391.1 GCA_028274765.1 Bradymonadaceae bacterium | reverse complement strand
CGTGTGGGTGGTGGCGTTCGGCTCGGTGGGACTGGCCGCTCGGGCTCGAGCTCAATCGTCTCAAGCCCAGCAACGCCAGGCCTCCGAGTCCAATGCGAGCTCCACGGAGAACGAGCCCCCCGACGTGGGGGCGCCCGGAGATCGCTGGGCGTCGACGCTCGGAGACCAGCTCGAGGAACTCGAAACTCGCATGCTCGAGGCATCGCGATGCCAGGGCCCCTGTGTAGTGGTCAACCGACTCGAACTCGACATTCAGGGGCGACAGGTCACCATGCGCGGCGAGCTCGATGTCCAGCGCGACGCCGGCTGGACGATTCCCGGCCCGCGCGGAGCACTGGCCCTCGAATCCATCCGTCTCGATGGCCGCTCGACGTCGCGTCTGCGGCGCGCCTCCGACGGACTCACGGCCGTCTACGTGCCCGAGGGACGACATACGGTCAAAATCGAGGGCCAACTCTCGACGCAGGACGTCGTCACGCTCCGATTCGGCGACGAGATGCGGCCCCGTCATCTGACTTTTACGAGCGACGACTGGACCATCGAGGGGCTCGCCCCCTCGGGATCTGTCGACAACTCGATTCAACTGACCCGCCTCGAGCAGGCATCCGATCAGGAGACCGATTCTCCTCTCGACAAGCGCGTCGAACTGCCTCCGTGGTTTCAGGTCGATCGAACATTCGAGCTCGGACTGCCATGGCGAGTCGAGACGACTATCTCCCGGACCAACGCCTCTCGCCCGGAACGACTGCAGTATCCGCTTCTGAAGGGCGAAAACGTCATCACCGAGGGCGTCTCCGTCGAGTCGGGCCGAGCCCGATTGAACTTCGAGAAGGGGGAGACGACCGTTTCGTTCGAGAGTGAGCTCGAGGTGGCGGATCGGCTCGAATTCCGGGCGCCCGAGGACAAACCCTGGACCGAGACCTGGACGCTCGAGTGTAGCCGCATCTGGCGCTGTGATACGTCGGGGATCCCGCCGACCCAACTTGTCGGAGGAGGCGCCGAGATCTCGCGACCCGTCTGGCATCCCTGGCCGGGCGAGTCGCTGACGCTCGAGGTTGACAAACCCGAGGCCGTCCCCGGTGAGTCGATGACCATCGAGAGTACCACTTACAAGGTGGAGTTCGGTCAACGGCTGATGACGGGAACACTGACGTTGACCATACGGGCCACGCAGGGAGGGCAACAACAGGTGACGCTTCCCGAGGAGGCGATCCTCCAATCCACCTCGATCGACGAGGAGACGCGCAATTTTCAGTTGAACGAGGATCAGGAGCTGACGATCCCGGTCACGCCCGGAAGTCAGACGATCGAGGTGAGCTGGCAGCAACCTTGGGAACGCAAGTTCACCGAGCGCGCGCCCCCGGTCGACATCGACGGGCAGGCCGTCGACGTCGAGACGATCATCGATCCCGGTGACGAGCGCTGGATCCTCTGGCTGGAGGGGCCCGAGTGGGGGCCCGCCGTGCTCTTCTGGAGCTTTTTGATGCTGATGCTCGTCGTCGCCATCTTTTTGGGGCGGCTCCAGGGATTGCAACCCACCACGCTCGAGTGGATGCTTCTGGTGGCAGGATTCTCTCAACTGCCGGTGGCAGCGTTCGTGCCGGTCGTGGCGTGGTTCGCTCTCCTCGCCATCCGGCGCGAATACTGGCCCGATCGCTGGTGGGTCTTTAATTTCATGCAACTCACCATCGTCGGGTTGACCTTCGTGGCGGCGGGTGTGCTGTATGCGGCCCTTCACACGAACTTCCTGGTCGATATCGACATGCAGATTCAGGGCGCCCAGTCCCACAGCGATCATCTCCGCTGGTACGTCGACCGGACCTTCGGCGTGCTGCCCCGTCCCTCGATCGTGACGCTTCCTCTCTTTGCCTGGCGTCTGCTGATGCTCGGATGGGCGATCTGGCTCGTCAATCGACTGCTCACCTGGGTGCCCTGGGGGTGGGAGTCGTTCAGTCGGGGCCAGCTCGTGGCGTCGTGGCACGACGACGAGGACGAAGAGCTGCACGACGACGGCGAGGCCGAGCCGCCCGCGGAGGGCACGATCGATGGGGACGGGGTGCCTCCGTTCGCTCGCACGTCAGAGGCCGAGCTCTCCGATGAGCCGTCCCTGGAACGACCTCGCGACGAGGGCGAGGAGACGACGCCCTCCGATGAAACCTCCGAGTCTCGAGCAGCTCCAGCGGACTCTCCCACTCCCTCCAATGAGTCCAAAGACGGGGAGAACATCTCTGATGCTGCCCCCGACGGGCCGGAGGCACGAGCCGAGACGGAGAGGTCATCCGACGAGGCCAGCAAGGAGGGAGACGCCCCCGAAGATTCGAGAGATGATTGACGTCGGCGCCGAGCGCCTTATCTATTCGAGGTGCGTGATTCGTCTCGCTATATGCCGAGGGTCGATTGTATGGATGGTGGGCATTTAACGTCGATGAGTTCATTCGAGACGACGATCCGGCTCGTGGCCGGTGTCGGGCTCATTTTGCTCAATGGCTTCTTCGTCGCCATCGAGTTCGCACTGACTCGCGCTCGCCAGTACAGCGAAGAGGAATTCAAAGAACCCGGGCTCGAGCGGGCCTGGGAGATGACCCAGAGCCTCGAACTCTATCTGACGAGCTGTCAGGTCGGAATCTCAGCCACGAGCATCGCCGTCGGAATCGTCGCCGAACCCGCGCTCGCCGGCTTCTTCAATCCTCTTTTCGAGGATACGTTCCTGGCCTCCGCCGGAGCCGGTGCCATCCTGTCCTTTGGGATTATCAACCTGCTCCATCTGACCCACGGCGAACAGACGCCGACCTACCTCGGCGTCGAACGCTCCAAGACCGTCTGCCGCTACGGGGC
>JAQCND010000374.1 GCA_028274765.1 Bradymonadaceae bacterium | reverse complement strand
GCCCCTGTGCGTCTGTGACGTGAGCCCCCTTGCTGGCCGATCGCCGAGCGACTCCTCTTCGAGAGAAGCTAGGTGACAAAACGTACTCCGACAGGAGGAGCGTCTCGTCGTGTCGTTGATACGTCTCGTGCGACCGCCCTCGTCGGGATGGCTTTTCGCATTTGATCTCGCCGAACGAACGCATACGCTTACGTCTGTTGTGGCTGTTTTGTTGGTGTATGCCCTCCTCTATTGTTCACATGATTGACGAGACCCGTGCGCCCCCGTCGATATGGACATCAGATCTCTTCTCCCATCGAGAATGGTACGTCTGACCGCCGGGGTCGGCCTTCTGGCATGCGCGTTGTTCGCCGGCCTCGTTCTCGTATGGCCGCCGCAACCGGATGGTGATGCCCCGTCTCCCCGCAACTCGTCTCCCCCCAGCATCTCGTCTTCTTCGACCCAACCCATTCCGGGCGCTCGCAGCCAACGCCGTCATCCTCCTCCCCCTCGGGCCGACGATGCTCGACTCGCCGATTTGTTCCAGGCCATGTATCGGGCCGAATCGCCGGAACGTCGAGAGCGAGTCTCGATCATCGAAATTGGAGATTCCCACACGGCGAGTGACGCGTTTTCCGCTCAACTTCGGCGTCGACTCCAGTCCCACATCGGTTCAGCCGGCCGAGGCTACGCGTATCCCGGTCGACCCTGGGAGGGATTCCGGCAGGAACAGATGACCTACGACATGAGTCCGGAGTGGACGCCTCATCTCGCCGTCGATTCCAACGGAGAGGCCCCCCTCGGGTTGGGAGGCCTCCGTCTCGAGACCACGGCCCCCGGGGCCTGGATCGAACGAGGGAGCTGCGACCATTGTGCGTTCAAAGCTCCCTTCGAGCGCATCTCCGTGCACTACTGGCACCAACCGTCGGGAGGAGCGTTCGACGTGTTCATCGACGACGAACGACATGCGACCGTCGACACAGAGGGCGAAGCGGGCCTGGGACTCTATCGCACTCCTCTTCCTTCGGGAGCCCGTCGAGTGCGCCTGGAGGTCACCGGAGATGGAGGACGAGTGGCACTGTTCGGGATTCGAACGTATCAGGCCACCTCTGGTCTCGAGTACGCGAGCGTCGGGCTCAACGGGGCGACCGTCGGCGATCTGGCCTCTCTCGATCGAAAGCCCGTGACTCGCCAGATCCAGGCTCTCGCTCCCGATCTCTTCATGTTCAGTTTTGGGAGCAACGGCGCCTACAACCTCCATCGTTTCGTCCAGCAAGAGGGCGCCAATCGAACGCTGATCCGCAACCGCATCGAGCGCTATCGTCGACAATTTCGAAACCTGCTGAAGCGCTATCTCGAGGCGGCTCCCGACGCGAGCTGTCTCGTCCTCCTGCCCCCCGACCTCGTCCCCTCCTCCTCGGTCACCTGCAACGAGACCGGCCCGATGCCCTGTGGTTCCACCCGCCCCCAGACGTTCGAGTGGATCGTCGATATTCAGCGCGAAATCGCCGACGAGTTCTCCTGTGCCACCTGGGATCGCGCCGCCGCCATGGGAGGAGACGAGAGTATTCGAACGTGGGCTCGCCGCGAGCCCCCGCTGGCTCGCGACGACGGGATCCACCTGACGATCCGAGGGTACGAGCGGCTCGCTTCGGGGTTTTTTGAGGATCTCTCTCGGACGTATGCCGCCTGGAAGACGGGCATGGGCGCCGCGGAGATGAGAACCCACCCTGTCGACCAGGTCGCTTCCCCTCTGGTGCCCTCTCAATTCGAGCCCCTTCAGACGCCCTGACGCTCTCGAATGAAAGCTGGCTTCAACGCCTTTGTGATCTTCGGACCAGGCCGGTCGAGAGTCGGCGCTCGGGAGGGGGGCTATTGCGATGATCGTCGCCGGTGCTTCGACCCTCCTTACACGATGGCGGGAGGGCACGACGTCCCGAACCCGATCTTCACGAGGCGTTGAAGCGCCCCCCGAGGAACGGCGAACCCTCCCTCCGGCGTCAGTCCACCCAGTAGGCGATCTGGCCGTCCTGAATGACGCCGGCGACGTGGCTCTGTCCGACGTGATAGGGCAAGTAGCGCAGATGGGGCGCGTCGAAGAGGGCCAAATTGGCCTCTTCGCCGACCCGAAGACGCCCGAGATCGTCGCGATCGAGGGCATCGGCTGCTCCCAGCGTCACCGCCCGGAGCGCCTCTCCGGGGGTCAGCCCATAGAGGGTGCATCCCAAGTGCATTACGAGTCCGAGGTCCTGAGTCATCGAGGTCCCGGGGTTGAAATCGGTCGCCAGCGCCACCTCGCAGCCGGCCTCGAGCGCCTCGCGAGCCGGAGCCAGAGCATCCAACTGATCGAGAAAGAGATTGACCGAGGGCAGCAAGACAGCCGTGACGTCGTGTTCGGCCATGGCCCGTAGCTCGTCGATCGAAGTGTGTTCGAGATGATCGGCGCTCGAGGCCCCGACCTGGGTGGCGACGGTCACGCCTCCAGAATCGCTCATTTGATCGGCGTGGATGCGCGGCGTCAGTCCGTGGTTTTTGCCCGTCAACAGGATGCGCTCGGCCTCGCTGACCGTAAACGCTCCTCGATCACAGAAGACATCGCAGTAGTCGGCGAGCCCCTCCTCACCGACCCGAGGGATCATCTCGTTGCAGAGAAGATCGACATACGCCTTGCGGTCGTCTTCGTATTCGGAGGGAACGACGTGTCCGCCCATGAAGCAGGGAATCAGTTCACAGGGGACGTCCTCCTCCTGGACCCGACGGATGGCTCGAAGTGACTTGAGTTCGTCCTCGACCGACAGTCCATACCCGCTCTTGACCTCGAGCGTGGTGACACCGCGGCGCACCGATTCGAAGACGCGATCGAAGAGGTGTTTGGCGAGCTCCTCCTGGCTGGCCGACCGGACACTCTCGACCGTCTGACGAATGCCCCCTCCGGCCTCCTGAATCTCGATATACGATCGACCGGCGTTGCGAAGCATGAACTCGTTGGACCGTTCACCGGCAAAGACGGCATGCGTATGACAGTCGACCCATCCCGGCGTGACCAGCCCGGCCTCTATTTCGGCGACATCGCTTCCCCGAGCTGCTTCAGGGCGCTCGTTCCACTCGCCGATCCACTGGATGCGGCCCTCGTCGACGAAGACTCCTCCGTCGGCGATCGCGCCCGTGATCTCGCGATCGCGTTCGTCGAGGTCCCCGTCCGGATCGTACTCGTCGAGAGCGTCGACCTCGTCGGGCATCGTGAGCAGCTGATCGGCGCGGATCGCGAAGGTCGTCATGTCCATGGATATTCTCCTCTGATGTCACAGCGAAAATCGTCGAGTATGGTCGAGAATGATTCTGAATATCGTACACTCACCGCGGGAGACGCTCCGGAGAGAGACGGGGCGAGCTCACGAGATGTACGGTTTTTCCCGACGCGCTCTCCGGGGCGTCTCGACGAAAACGTATGGATGATCAGGACTCGCGATGGGGAATGTGGACGTCCCGCTCGTCGGCTACGTCTTGCGCTCGTTCGTAGCCGGCATCGGCGTGGCGCATCACGCCCATCCCCGGATCGGAGGTCAGGACGCGTTCGAGACGTTCGGCCGCCTCGTCGGTGCCGTCGGCCACGGTCACCTGACCGGCGTGGAGGCTGTAGCCCATGCCGACACCGCCACCCTGGTGGACGCTCACCCAGCTCGCGCCGTTGACGGCGTTGATCATGGCGTTGAGGATGGGCCAGTCGGCGACGGCGTCACTGCCGTCCTTCATGTCTTCGGTCTCCCGATTGGGACTGGCGACACTGCCGGCGTCGAGGTGGTCGCGTCCGATGACGACGGGCGCCTCGAGCTCGCCGTTGCGGACCATCTCGTTGAATTTGAGTCCGGCCCGGGCGCGCTCGCCATATCCGAGCCAGCACAGGCGAGCGGGGAGTCCCTGGAAGCTGACTTGATCCTGGGCGAGGTCGAGCCACCGGACGAGATGCTCCTTGTCGGGGAACATCTCCTTGAGCGCCTCGTCCGTCTTATAGATGTCCTCGGGGTGGCCCGAGAGCGCCGCCCACCGAAACGGCCCGGAGCCTTCACAAAAGAGCGGGCGAATGTAGGCGGGGACGAATCCCGGAAAGTCAAAGGCTCGTTCGACGCCGCGATCCTCGGCGGCCTGGCGGATGTTGTTGCCGTAGTCGAAGACGACCGCCCCCTCGTCCTGGAAGGCGACCATGGTCTCGACGTGTCGGGCGATTCCGTCGAGGGCCCGATCGAGATAGGCGTCCGGATCGTCTTCGCGGAGTCGATCGGCCTCCTCGAGACTCATGCCGGGTGGGTAGTATCCATTGAGGGGATCGTGGGCCGCCGTCTGGTCGGTGACGACGTCCGGGACGATGCCGCGCTCGAGGATCTCGGGATGGATGTCGGCGGCGTTGCCGACGAGTCCGACGCTCAGGGCTTCACCCCGGTCGCGAGCGTCGAGCACCCAGTCGAGCGCTTCGTCGAGATCGTCGGTCATCCGGTCGCAGTAGTCGGTCTCCAGCCGGCGTTCGATGCGCTCGGGCTGGGCCTCGACGGCCAGACAGGCTGCTCCGTTCATCGTCGCCGCCAGGGGTTGAGCGCCACCCATCCCGCCGAGCCCGGCCGTCAGCAGGAATGTCTCCTGCAGATCGCCGTCGAAGTGCTGGCGAGCGGCGGAGGCGAACGTCTCGTAGGTCCCCTGGAGGATGCCCTGCGTGCCGATGTAGATCCAGCTTCCGGCCGTCATCTGGCCGTACATCATCAGCCCCTTCTTCTGGAGCTCGTTGAAGTGGTCCCAGGTGGCCCATTTGCCCACGAGATTCGAGTTGGCGATCAGGACGCGGGGCGCCTCCTCGTGGGTGCGGAATCGTCCCACGGCTTTGCCCGACTGGACCAGCAGCGTCTCGTCGGCCTCGAGGTCGCGGAGTTCTCGGACGATGATGTCGAAGCACTCCCAGTTGCGGGCCGCCTGTCCCGTACCGCCGTAGACGACCAGTTCGTCGGGGTTTTCGGCCACGTCGGGATCGAGATTGTTCATCAGCATGCGGAGCACGGCCTCTTGTTCCCATCCCTCGCACTGCAACTCGGTCCCCGTCGGGGCCTCGATGGTGCGTGGCGATGCGTCCTCGGACGAGCGATTCATGCAAAACCTCCCTCGAGATGCTGCGTTGCGATACGGGCGGAACCACGTGCCTGAAATATTGGGCGCTCGCGGCCGATTCGGCAAGGCTCGTCGCGCCATCAGATGGATGTCTCCGCCGGCAAGGCTCCGGTGGAGCCCCCTCGACGTCGATCCGACAACCGTGTCACGACAGTCACATGCGAGGTCATGACAAGTCGGCCCTGTTGCCCTATGTACGTATCAACGCTTCCGATCATCCGAGGCTTGTCGTCCGGTAAGTCCCCTCCCTGATGCCGCCGCCAGCACCGTGTTCGACTCTCTGAAAGCATTCCGAGCCTGGGTCGACAAGTGGCAGTCGCAGAGCGAACTTCTGGGGCGGATTATCCGTGCGACTGGACTCGTCATCATCGTCTTTGCCGTGGGCACGCTCGGCTATTACGTGCTGAGCCCCCCGTCGTACAGCTTTCTCGACTCGGCGTACATGACCACCATTACGCTGACGACGGTGGGGTTTGGGGAGACGATCGAAGTCGAACACGACCCCGTGATGCAGGTCTACACCATTGTTCTCATCATTCTGGGGAGCGGAGCCGTCCTCTACTTTGCCTCGACCGTCATCGAGTTCGTGGTCAGCCGTGAATTCCAAAAAATTCTCGACGTCCGGAAACAGCGTAAAAAAATCGATAAACTCGACAATCACTTCATCGTCGCAGGACTGGGCAATACGGGAGAATACGTCCTCAACGAGGTTCACCGGAGCGCACGCGACTGTGTGGTCATCGACCACAATCTCGACCGCATCGAAGAAGTGCGCGGCGAACTGGCCTTCGGCTTTCCCTACGTACTCGGCGATGCCCTCGACGACGAGAATCTCCTCGAAGCCGGGCTCGAGCGGGCCGACGCCCTGATCTGTTCGCTGGGCAACGACCGAGACAATCTCTTCGTGACCATCAGTGCCGATCATCTCATCGACGATCTCAAGATCATCACGCGGGGCAACGATCCGGCCTCCGAGGAGAAATTCTACAAGGCGGGTGCGACGAGTGTCATCTACACGAACGTGCTCGGGGGACGACGCATGGCTGCCGAGGCGATTCGCCCCGAGGTGACGACGTTTCTGGACCTCATGATGCGCGAAGAGGAGCGCGATCACTCGCGGCGCGTCGAGGAAATTCCCATCCCCGACGGGAGCCCGCTGATCGGCCAGACCATCGCCGACACGGGCATTCGAGAGTACACCGATGCGCTCATCATTGCCGTCTACGACGAACGACGGGGCGATCCTATCTTCAATCCGGCGTCGGACTACGAGATGGACACGAATACCGAACTCATCGTCCTCACCTTGCTCGAGGATGTCGAGACGATCGAGGCCATCGTGCGGGGAGACTACCGCGCTTGACGATGCGTCGAGGTAAAGTAAACGCCATTTCATCCCATTGAGCCAAACATATGCATCACATCGCTCTTGCTTCCGCCCCGTTCGGGGCTCCAATAGAGGGGCAATCACCCCTTCGATCTCCGGGCTCACCCCCGGAGCTTGGTGCTGTCGTCGCCTCCGGCGGCTCTCCAGGCGCCCATCGATGCAGATCGATGAAACGGCGTTTACCAACCAACAGCGCCAGGCTGTGGCGACGAGCAACGCGACAGTGAGTCTCGATCGTCTCCATGCGAACCGTTCCATTCCTCTCGAGGAGTCGAGCATGACGACAGACGCATCTCCCGATACCGAGCATCTCGACGACCACTTTATCATCGCAGGAATCGGCAATACGGGGGAACACGTCCTCAACGAAATTCACACGAGCCATCGCGACTGCATCGTCATCGAACGCAATTCCGAGCGCCTCGAAGAGGTGCGCGCTCGACTCGATGTCGATTTTCTCTATATCGAGGGAGACGCCCTCGACGACGACACGCTCCTGAAGGCCGGTCTCGAGCGCGCCGAAGCGCTGATCTGTTCGCTCGGCAGCGACCGCGACAACCTCTTTGTCACCATCAGCGCGCGCAACCTCGCCGACGCCTCCAACCCCGACCTCAAAATCATCACGCGAGGGCGCGACCCCGACTCCGAGGAAAAATTCGTCAGCGCCGGGGCGACGAGCGTCCTCTACACGAACGTGCTGGGGGGCATGCGGATGGCGGCCGAGGCGATCCGCCCCGAAGTCACTGCCTTTCTCGACTTCATGGACCGGGAACACTCGCGGCGCGTCGAGGAGATTCCCCTTCCCCAGGATAGCCCGCTGATCGGCAAGACCATCGCCGACAGTTCACTGCGACGCAAGACCGACGCCCTCATCATCGCCGTCTACGACGAGCAAGACGGCGACTACGTTTTCAATCCCGGTCCCGATCACGAACTCGACGCTCGCACCAAGCTGATCGTGCTCACACGCATCGAGGATATCGAGACGATCGAGAGCA
>JAQCND010000500.1 GCA_028274765.1 Bradymonadaceae bacterium | reverse complement strand
TTCTCCAGAAGGAGGAGCAAGATGTCGGCGAGATCCTCGGTGATCGAAGCCGTCTCGCCGTTCATGGTCTCGCTTTTCGGGGCCTCGCCATCGTCAAAGAAATGCTGGCCGAGATCCAGCGCCAACCCTTTGCCGAACGCCGCGCCAATGGTTTTGTCGTCGGCATCGACCTGGAGCGAGCCGTAATGGGGCGCCCAGATCACCTCTCGAATCGCTCGGCTGGGCTCTTCGTGGAGTCCATCGTTGGCCGTGACCTCGATGCGATTGACGCCGAAGTGCGGTTCGACTTCGGCCTGAAATCGTCCCTCGTCGTCGAGTTCGCGGCGCGTTCCGTCGACATAGACTCGCGGGGTGCCGTGTGAATCGGTGACCTTGCCCTCGACGACGATGACATCGGTGTTCGAGCCGTCGAGCATGACCCCGATCTCGGGCTTGTTCAGCTCGATGTCGGGTGGATTGTTGTCGACGATCACCGAGCGCTCATTGCAGTATTCATGATCGCTGTCGTCGAACGATGCACACGCTTCAAACGTGATCTCTCCCTCTTGTTGGAGGCGATATCGCGGAGGATCGGAGCTGAACTGCGAGGCGGCATCCGACGGAGAGACGCTCCAGTTGACACTGGCATCCGAGACAGATTCCCCCGCTCGATCGAAGACCTGCGCGTTGAGTTTGACGGGAGCCTCGAGCGCGTACACGGGTCCGGCGGGCGTGAGCCCGACTTCGACCCGGAGCGCCGGACGAGAGCCCGCCCCGGCCTGGCCATCGGGGGAGCCAACCTTCGTCATGCCGGCATCTTCCCCGCTTGAATCGCCACCATTCGTCGCGTTCGGCGTCTCGCCGCCGGCACATCCGGCCAGGAGAGCGAACGAGGCGACCCAGACGGCGATTCGGGGCGTGAGTCGTGTCGTACTCATGAAAACGCTCGTCGAGAAGAGAGGGAATTGAAAATCGTCGCGTTATTTCACGCCGAAGTCACCCTCGAGCAGGAAGTGGTGACGCACGGGGTTGATAGCGGGCTGCTCGAGCCCGAGATCCTGACCCGCCGGCAGGTTGTACTTGTTCAGCGAGTTCGGGAGCGTGAAGCTCGGAATGGGCAGCGAAGGCAACGAGCTGTTGAGCGACCGGTCGACGACGTTCTGGAATAGCTCCTTCAGGAAAGATTCGATGGTCGACCGAGTTTGTGGAGCCAGCGAGACGTCGCGCGGCGTGAAGTAGAAGTCAACCAACTGGATGTCGTCGAATTCTAGCGTGCTCTGCCCCTGGATGTCGACTTTCGTTCGGGCCACCAGGCCGACTCGGATGTCGACGGGGTTGCTGAAGATACCGGGGTAGACGAGTTCCAGCGTCGCCCCTCCGAGCATGAGATCGACCTGATTGTTCGAGCCCTGTCGCTTGGCGACGGGGGGGAGATCGAGACTCAGCGTCGCCTCTGTGCCCTGCGGGACGCTCGAGCCGAGTAGCGACCGGCCGAGATCGACATCGAACATGCCCGCTCGCCAGAGCGTATGCAGCACCTGATTGACAACCCCCAGATGCACGCCGACGCCGACGGCCCGATTGGTGTTCGGATCGAGTTTGACCTTGTCTTTGGGAATCGGAACGCCCTGGGACGTCCCGGTCCGCTGGACGTTTTTCGCCCGGAACTGGGTGCCGATGCCGACCGATGCGCGGTCGCGCGGATCGGTGTCGAACGATGAAAATCGCACGCCGAAGTTCATCTCGGTCTGCCCGTTCCCGGCCAGTTGAGGGACGTTGACGGTGCGGCCGAGCGAGTTGATGTCGAGCGACGAGAAGAGGTCATCGAGGATCGGATCGAGGTTGTTCTCGATGTAGCTCTCGAACTGGTCCTCGACGAGTCCCTGAATTTGCCCCTGGAAGAGACTCTCGATGGCACTGAAAAGAAGACTACTGAGCCCCCCGCCGAAGTCGAGATCGACTCCCTGGACGTCGACTTGCACCGATTGCTTGTTGATCGACGCCTGCAAGCGATTGTTTTGAAGCGAGATGTCCGTATCGAAGCTCAAGCTGATGCGGTCGGCACGCACCCAGCCTTTCGTATCGACGGTGACCAGTCCAGCTCCCGTCGCTTCTGCCAGCATTCTGACCCCGATGCCCCCGATGCTCGCCGAGACCTCCATGCCATCTCGCGTCCAGTTGAGATCGATACTGTCGAGACTCTTGAGTTGAAGGCCACGATCCGGGTCCCAGCTCTTCCCGAGATACTTCACTTTGGTGGATGCAATACATCCGGCAAACGTGTCTCGCTCACACTTGTCGCGGAGAGGGTTTCGGTCGAGAATTTCACGCCCGATTCGCTCCTTGAGTCCCTCGCTGGTGAGAGCGCGAGAGATGATGTCGGCGAAGCTATCCAGTCCGTCGTTGCGGTCGCCGTCGTCCATAGCTTTCTGGTCGAGCCGCATCGAGACACTGTCGCCGAGGTGGGCCTGCGCGCCACTCCACTTGTCGGCGATCAAGAAGGCGCAGGTCCGACTGCTCTTTTTGTTGTAGCTATCTTCGGCTTCGAGGTCGACGAAGTTGATGCCGAATTCCGTGTCGACTTGTTTGGAGAACGTCTTGCCGTTGACCTGGGCTTGGCTGCCATTGATCGAGAGTTTCTTGACGCCGTTGGGATCGTCGACCTCTCCTCTGAAGGTGATTTGGCCGGAGGGATCGCGGTCGAGAACGGCTCCGGCCGAGGGGCTGGTACACCGGATGTCCGGTCCCTCTCCGTTGATGGTGATCTGAGCCGATTTCGAGAGGTCGCGGTCTTTGTACGTCTCGCCCGAGACGGTCGCCGTGACCGTGTACGTCCCCTCTCGGTCGAAGCGATACCGAGCGTACCCGAAGGCGTCGGCGCCACTGCTCGGCTGACTCTCGAAGTCGACCTCGGCCTGCGACACCCGATTGCCGTAGCGATCTGCAACCATCGTCTCGAATCGCACGACCTGGTTGAGCCCGTAGACGGAGCGGCTGGGTTTGGGCGTGAGCGTGAGTTGGGCGGGCCGTCCGGGGGAGACCTCCAGCGATGCCCCCATCTCGCGTTCGGCTCCATCCATTCGGCAGGTCACCATGTAGATACCGGACGTCTCGATTGTGACGTCTCGCTGCTGGATGGAGATCCCCGCACCCATGGCATCGACCTGGACCTCGGGGGAAGCCGTCTCGAGCCGATTGCCGAACTCGTCGAAGATGCGACACTGGGCCGTCACGGTCGTGCCAGCGACGACCTGGTTCTGGTCGAGTCGGGTGCGGACCGTGCGGGCGGGCCCGGGCCGGACGTCGAGTTGAACCGGCGAACGGTCGATCAGTCCGAGCGACGGCGCTTTGCAGGCCACGTCGGCTTCGCCCGTTTCGCGAGGTTCGAGCGTGAGCGGCGACGGTGATCTGAAGTGGTTGCGAGGGGTGTAATGGAGCCCGAAATCGAGGTCTCGGTCGACCTGAACCCGATTGCCGTCCGCGTCCAGCAGCATGCACTCGACCTCGAGGGGCGTCCCGGCCTCGACGTCGCTGCTGTCGACTCGAGTCTCGATGGTGGCCGGAGGCCCCTGACTCGAGGCGCCGACGTCACTGGAAGTGGCGCCCGTGTCTGGCCCCGTCGTGTTCGGAGCCCAAGCATCCGGAGCCGACGGACGTCCCCCGGTGTTCTCGGCCGTAATGTTGGAACTGTTACAGGCCGGGACCACACATAGAGTCAGAAGGGCGACAGACGCCACGTAGAGTTGTCTCGTTATCGTCGACATATCGGGGTCCGAGCCAACGGGAATTGAAGAGTGAGTGCTGTCAAGACATATGCAATGAAGGACGAACCACCCGAAATCATATGCAATGTCGAGAACAGACGCAAATGCCACGCCCCTGCGATCGGGGCGATCGCATGTGAACAGGTCTTCCCTCGTCGTTGCCTCGCGCCTCCTCACAAGGAATCGCTCGGCGACGTGCCAGCGAGCTGCTCACGTCACAGATGCACAGGCATGTCATGGACATGTCAAGGCGTTCCAGGCGTCGATCGCACCTCGTATCCCGTTGACGCCTTCCTACAGGGCCCCTGTACGTCCCCCGGACGTGGGCGGCTCGCCGGCTCACATCCGCGATGGTTCCATCCCTATGCAATTGCCCTTCCCCTGCGATCGCGTGGACGCGTCCGGGAGATGACATCTTTCGACCGGGGGATCAGCGCGTGTCTCCTCGTTTCGACGACCTCCGCATCGATGCGAAGGTCACACGGCATCGCTCGGCGATGCTTTCCGCCCCGTTGACTCGCCGTTCCGGGGCCGAGTGCCTGCTCCGGCGGCTCGCGACGGGTCGACCGCTGCGGCGGATTCTGCTACTGAATAAGAGCCGAGCGATATCTCGTGGTTGCGCTCCCCTCTGGAGGTCCGTCATGTCCGACACCTCGTCCACGCACGAAACTCGTCCCATCGTCGGTGTCATCGGGGATGGAACCCTCGCCGACGACAGTCCGCGTGCCGACCGGGCCCGCCGGCTAGGGGGGGCGCTCGTCGAGGAGGGCTATCGCATTGCGTGCGGGGGGCTCGGGGGCGTCATGGAGCACGTCTGTCGTGGGGCTCGCCAGTCGTCCGACCACCGTCCGGGGACGACGATCGGGATATTACCCGGATCCGAGCCCCAGTCGGCCAATCTCTGGGTCGATACGGTCGTGCCCACGAATCTGAGTCATGCTCGCAACACGCTCGTCGCTCAATCCGAGGCCGTGGTTGCTCTCGGGGGAGGGGCCGGGACGCTCTCGGAGATGTCGTTCGCCTGGATCATGGACC
>JAQCND010000004.1 GCA_028274765.1 Bradymonadaceae bacterium | reverse complement strand
TGTCGATGGCCTTCTCGAGTTGCTTCTCGATCCAGGGACCGTAGCTCTCCTGGGGCATCTGGAAGATCCCCTGCCACTGTCCGAGTAGCTCGGAGCGCTTCTCGTTGCGCTGTTGGACGATGCTCTCGATGCCGGGGCCCTTGTTTTTGTCGTCTTTGGAGGAGGGCTCGCTTCGGCTCTTCAGCCGCACCACGTATGGCGTGCCTTCGACCTCGAAGACCTGGTCGGGCACGGGCTGATCGCTGGAGAGCTCCCTGTAGGCCGTCGCGGCGAGCGACTCGCTCGTGCCAATTTTGGGGATGTTGGCCCACGACCCGCCGCCGAGGTTCATGCCCGACAGTTGGCCCTGGAGCTGGGAGGGGACGTTTTGGCCCTCGAGCGTGAAGTCGCCCGTCTCCTTGACGCTCAGTCCCTTCCAGATTTGCTTGTCCGAATTCTTTTTGACCTGGTCGAGAGCCGCCGACAGCGAGTCGGTTGAGCGCGACGCCTTTTGCAACTGCTTCGTGGCGGAATCGATGAGCTGATCCACCTGGTTCTGGCGGAGCAGCGTCTCGGCGATCTCGCCCCGCACTTCCGAGAGTGGGGTCTCTTTGGCGGTCTTGCGATCCTCGAGTTTGACGATCATGTAGGCGTGTTGTGCGTCGATGGTCTCGACAGTGCCGGTGTCTTTGCCCTCGATGGCCTTGGCAATGTTTTGGTCGAGGTTGTTCGGCGTCGTCCAGTCCATCAGCCCCTTCTTTTTGGCCGAAAACGAGGGGTTGATTTCGGCCGCGACGGAGGCGAGTGCCTCGTCATCCTCGAGGACGCGACGCTTGGCCTCTTTCCACTTCGATTGAGCCTTCTTGCGCTCGTCTTTGCTCGCCGACTGGCCGGGTTTGGTGATGAAGACGCGGCGCACCCGGACGCGCTCCGGCTCCGTGTACTTCTCCTTTTTGTTGTCGTCGTAGTACGTCTGGATTTGCTCGGCGTTGTTCTCCATGAACGACTCGATGTCCTCGTCGCTCACCGAGACGTACTCCTGGAGAGAGTCGCGATCGAAGGCGACGAACTCCAGGTTGAGGTTCGTGTTGGCGATCTTGTAGTCGTGCTCGAGCTCGTAGGGCGGCACGGCCACCTGACTCGACTGGAGCACCAGATATTTGCGCGCGAGGAGTTCCTGGCGCTTGAAGCGTTCGTACTCGGGGATGGTCACCTGGAGCTGATTCTGGACGTAGGCCTTGTAGTAGGGGCCGTTCCACTCGCCACTTCGACCGTAAAAGTAGCGATACTCCATGTTGCGGTGGGGATCTTTGATGTAATCTTTAAACTCCTCGTCGCTGACACGGAGCCCCATGTCTCGCGCCCGGTCGGCAAACAGATGGATGAGGACCATCGACCGGAGCGAGCGGGCCTGACGCTGCTCGCGCTGATTGCCCTCGTCGTCGTTCCGGTCGTCGCCACCGAAGGCCCGGTTGTAGATGAGGTTGAGGTCGTTGACGTAGATCGAGGTGCCCGCGACGTCACTCAGCAGCGCGTTGGGCTGCTGCTGCCCCTTGCGCATTCCTCCCCCGCCACAACTCTGCTGGGGCATCCCGAAGTAGACCATGAAGATCACGGTCAGCAGGGCGATGAGGATCTGGGTCGCCTCGCTCTGCAGCCAGCCTCGAACTCGTTCTAGCATGGGTGGTGAGCTCTGTCGGATCGCGTGGACACTCGAGCATCGGATCGGTAACAATCCGGTGGACGTTGGTCAACGCCCGATCGGGCGAGGGGGTTCTCTGGCGGGTGCTCCCTTCAGAGCGGATCTCCTGGCCCGGATCGGGATTTACTCCTCTCGGGGGATGCTCCTCGGATATCGGACGAGTCGAGGTTGATCTCTCGAAGGGGATCGAATCATAGTTGATAGCAGGCGATGGTGGGGGTACATCGTGGCGCGAAGGGGTCTCACGGACGTGAGGCGCCGACGCGGTCTAGAGTTGATACGTCGAAGGAGTTCGCACGATGCTCGACAAAGCACTCGGTCTATTTTCGAACGATCTGGCGATCGATCTCGGCACGGCGAACACCCTCGTCTTCGCCAAAGGCAAGGGGATCGTCTGCAGCGAGCCCTCGGTCGTCGCCGTTCGAGAGGACGAGACCGGAAGCAAACGCCCCAAGGCCGTCGGCCGAGCCGCCAAGGAGATGCTGGGGCGAACGCCCGGAAGCATCGTCGCCATTCGACCGATGAAAGACGGGGTGATCGCCGATTTCGAGATCACGGAGGCGATGCTCCGGTATTTCATCGCCCGTGCCCACAGCGGCGGCCAACTGGTCACGCCGGCGCCGCGCATCATCATCTGCGTCCCCTTCGGCATCACGGAAGTCGAGAAGCGAGCCGTCCGCGAATCCGCTCAGCAGGCGGGCGCACGCGACGTGTACTTGATCGAGGAGCCGATGGCTGCCGCGATCGGGGCGGGATTGCCGATCGCCGAGCCGTCGGGCAACATGGTCGTCGACGTCGGCGGTGGAACGACCGAGGTGGCCGTCATCAGTCTCTCGGGGATCGTCCACTCGCAGTCGGTCCGCATGGGGGGCGACAAGATGGACGAGGCGATCGTCCAGCACATGAAGCGCAAGTACAATCTTCTGGTCGGTGAGCGGACGGCCGAGATGATCAAATGCACCATCGGGACCGCCTATCCGACCGACGAGGTGCTGACCATGGAAGTCAAGGGTCGCGATCTCGTCGCCGGGCTCCCCAAGACGCTCGAAGTCAACTCCGACGAGATCCGCGATGCGCTCGAAGAGCCGATCAACGCCATCGTCGAAGCCGTTCGCATTGCGCTGGAACGGACGCCTCCCGAGCTGTCGGCCGACATCGTCGACAAGGGCATCGTCCTCGCCGGCGGAGGCGCTCTGCTGAAGAATCTGGACATCTTGCTCCGCGAAGAGACGGGTTTGCCGGTGATCGTCGCCGAGGAGCCGATGTCGTCGGTCGTCACGGGCAGCGGCAAGGTCCTCGACGAAATCGAACTGCTCCGCGAGGTCACCGAGCAATCCTACTGAACTACGTGCTGTTCGTTGCGCTTCCGCGGCCCTCCGTTCGCTCGCGACACATCTCGCCTCGATACGGGTGCCGCCTCGCGCCACCGAGACGACGCGCGGCTCCGCACGTCCCCTTTCTCTAGCCATCTCCATGCTCGATCGCCTTCGTTCCCACCGACACGTGTTGGTGTTGATGGTGTTGATTGCCATCCCCGTCGGGCTGCTCTCGCTGTCGCCCGACGACAAGGGAGTCGGTCGGTCGACCTCGACGATCGGAGGAGTCGCACGACAGGGACTCGGCTGGCTAAAAACGGGAGAGCACCGTGTCCTCGCCGGATTCGGCGATCTCTGGGAGCGATGGACGACCGACGATCTCGAGCGCGACAACGAACAGCTTCGCCAGAAGGTCGCCCGGCTCCGCGAAGAAAAATCCCGCCTCATCGGCGTCCTTCAGGAGAACGCCCGACTCCGGGAGCTACTCGAATTCAAGCGTCGCCATTCCGAGTACGAACTCGCCTCGGCCGAAGTCGTCGGGCGCGAGATCTCGTCGTACTTTCGCGTGTTGACGCTGAAGCTCAAATCGACGGCCGAGCTCGAGTCCGGGATGCCCGTCGTCGTCGCCCAGGGGGTGGTCGGCCAGATTCAGCGCACCTACGGTTCCTTTGCCGACGTCGTCATCGTCTCCGATCCCCGAAGCCGCATCGACGCCGTCAGCCAGCGCAATCGCGCTCACGGCATCGTCCAGGGACTCGGCCACGAGCGGCACTATCGCGCCAAGATCTCCTATCTGCGGCGGCGCGATCGTGTCGAGCAGGGAGACGTCATGGTCACCAGTGGCATGGGAGGTGTCTTTCCGCCGGAGCTGATCATCGGTACGATCCAGCAGGTCGATACGCAGAAGCGGGGCCTCTTCCAGGAGGCCGTCCTCGAGCCCGCCGTCGACTTCTCGCGACTCGAAGAAGTCTTCGTCATTACGGATACGTCCTGATCATGCCCGGCTGGCTGATATGGATCGCGGGGATCGCCATCGCCACGATTGAAGTCGTGTGCCTCGATACACTCGGATGGTATCTCGGTAGTCTCCATACGCCCCTGGCCATCGTCGTTCTCCTGGCGGTGTACCGTTCGTTCGAGGCCGGAGCCACGATCCTCGCGGCCCTTCTGTTGCCCTTCGAGTGGCTCGCGGCCGCCCCGCCCGGTTACTATTCGCTCGGACTGGTCGTCACGTTTCTGACGATCTATGCTCTGCAACGCCGTGTTCGGACGGATCGGGGCGCTTTCGATCGCTTCGCAGTGGGGGGGGCTGCTCTGTTGCATTCGCTGGTGGTTGGCCTGACCCTTCTCGGGCTCGAATCGCCGGAGTCTCGACCGCAGCTCGTCACCTGGTCGGTGCTGATCAGTGTCCTCGTCCTGCCCGTTGTGATCGGTCCCATGCGCTCCGCTCTCCACCGCCTGGATGACGCCTTCGAGTCGTCGGCGGTCCTGCGCAACCGATAACGCCTCGCAAGCCCGTCGATTTGCTCCACTTCCTTCGATCGGTTCGATACGCCAAGCAGCATCATGACTCGCTCTCCCGACATTCCGGATCGCGATGACGGG
>JAQCND010000339.1 GCA_028274765.1 Bradymonadaceae bacterium | reverse complement strand
TCAGTTCGCGGATGTTCTCGGCCCGGCCGCCGACGTCGGAGGAGACCTCCTGTTCGAGGGCTTCGCGGGTCTCGAGTGCCTGTCCAACGTCCCCCTCGTCGATGGCAGAGGCGTCGGTCGAGATGTTGTCGCTTCGATTTTGGGTCTGGTCGAGTGACGAGTCGAGTTCGTCGATCTTGGCCTGGCGGGTCTGGAGCCGGTCGGCGGCCCGGCGAAGGAGCTTCTCGAGCCGCTGGCGGTAGGTCGTCATGTCGTCCCGGAGTGCGAGCAACGGATAGAGACAAAAATCCTTGCGCGACGTCGAGCGCGGCCACCAGGGATAGACGCGGAGCGAGGTCAGCGTATCGTCGGTGCCCACCACACGCCGCGAGCGGGGTTCGAGCGGCGAATGCTCGCCGTTGGCTCCGGCCTCTCGACCCCTCGATCCGGTCGAGGCGAGAGGGGAGGGCGAGGAGGGTTGCGTCTCCGTCTCGGGATCGTCGGAGTCGTCCGCTCGCGCTCCGGGGAGAGACGCCTCTCGACCGTGTCGGAGCGCTTCGAGCCCCCAGATGCGGACCTGCCCCTGTTCACTCCCCGTTACTACCGCCTCTCCGGACGGAGAGAGAGCGAATGCGCGAATCGTGTCGCGGACGGGCCACGCCGCCTCCAGGGCGACCTCGCCCGAGTCGACCTCGACGATGCGGAGGCGTTCCGCCTGGCTCAGCGCCACGTGCTGGCCCTCCGTGTCGAGTGCGATGTCTCGAGTCGTCTCGACGGGCTCTCCGGTCAGGCAGAGTCTCTCCTCTCGCCGGTCGAGATCCCAGACACGAATCGTCTGCATCTCGCTTCCCTCATCTGGCTCCCGCTCGTCTCGATGGAGGAGGCGAACGGCGATTCGACCGCCCGCTCCCTCGAGCGCCTCGAGCCGGAGGTCGTCGTCGAGGCGATGGAGCGGCGAGTCCCAGCAGACCTCGACATCCTCACCCGCCTCGTGCCAGCACCGCACCGTGCCGTCGCGGCCTCCCGAGACGAGCTGTTCGAGCTGCGGCATCCAGACGAGGTGATCGACCGCGTCGGTGTGCTCGTCGAGGACGGTCGGAGGCGAGTCGTCGTCGAGTTCGCCGATGAGCACGCGCCCCCGGTCGTCTCCGAGGGCGACGTCTCGGGTCTCGGCATCGAGGACGACGAGGCTGTTGATGTCGACCCCGAACTCTCGACGGGCTACGACATCGTCCGACTCCGGCTCTCGGAGTTCGACCGAGCCGTCCGGAGACGCCACAGCCAGCCACTCGCCGTCGGGCGACCAGGCGATCTTGCGCTCGAGGCCACTGGCGTTATGCTCGAGAAGGCGTCGAGAGGTCGTGCCGTCTCGAGTCTGCCAGTCGATTTCCCCTCCCTGTCCGAGCGCGGCGAGGTGATGCGAATCGGCCGCATAAACTGCCTGCTCGACGCCCGAGTCCAGGTCGAATCGAGCGATTTGCTCGTCCGGTTGGGGCTCATCGAAGGTCGAGATCTCTTCGTCGGGTTCGTCGTCCGGATCGGAGGCGGGCTCGGCGAGCCATGCGTTGAACGCATACGCCGTTCCGGCCAACAGAAGGACGGTGACGACGCCCAAGAGACTGCCCGGCATGTCGGGCCAGGCGAGGGCGAGCCCGATCCAGGCGACGAGCACGACGAGGCCCGTTGTCGCGACGACTCTTGCATGTTCTACGATCCATGACTTCATCGACGTACCATCCTCCGCTGTCACTGGACGTCTACGATCGAGAGGTTCACGAACTAGCCCGCGATCTCCTGGGCCGCGATCTCGTGCGCCGTCTGTCCTCCGGGGAGCTCGTCGCCGGACGCATCGTCGAGACCGAGGCGTACGGCGGCACCGACGATCCGGCCAATCATGCGAATACGGGTGAGCCGACCGAACGCAACGAGGCGATGTTCGGCCAGCCCGGCACGGCGTACGTCTACTCGATCTATGCCTATCACTGTTTCAACGTCGTGGCACGCGCCGGCCGTCGACCGGCGGCCGTCCTGATTCGGGCGCTCCAGCCCCTCGAGAGCCTCCCGGCGATGGCGGAGCGGCGCTCGCTCGAGATCGAGCCCCGCGAGGAGATGCCTCTCTCCGATCGGCAGGACCTGCTGACCGGACCGGGCAAGCTCTGCGAGGCCTTCGAAATCGACGGAACCTTCGACCAGGTGCCGCTCGACGACCCTCCTCTCTGGATTGCCGAGGGCGAACCCGTCTTGCGGACCGAGGGCCCCTCGGCGATCGAACAGACCCCGCGCATCGGACTCAACCCCGATACCGTCGGCGAGGCCAGCGAGTGGCCGTGGCGCTATGTCGTGGCTGACTCGGATTATCTATCCCGTTGACCGTGCTCACGAGCTCGTGTCACGTGCCGAGAAGCACGACGGCGGTCGCGATCAGAAGAACCAACGTCACCACGAAAATCGCGACGATCAGCAAGGAGAGATCGCGGGGCGTCTCGAAGCCGAAACTCCGTTCGACGATCTCACCCTCTCGCTTGGTCGAGGGCGCCGGAAAGGTTCGATCCTTGCGCGCTTCGGAGGCTTGTGAACGTTGGAGCCCGAGCTGCCTGTCGCGAAAGGAGGGACCGACCTCGACGGGGAGTTCGAGGTCGTACCCTTCCGAGACGTATTCGCGTATCTCGTCGGGGACGTCCTCTTCGTCGTCGTCATCCTCGTCTCGCCCGATAGCGAGATCGTCTCGGGTCTCGGAGATCTGCTCGACGTCGTCTGGGTCGAGCTCGTCGGTCTCCCGGAGCGTCTCCATGATCTCGTCCCACTCGTCGTCCTGTCGATTCGGGACGTCGGCCTCTCGGGACTGCTCCTGGAGTTCGGCCTCGAGATCGTCGTCATCGTCCGATTCGGGCTCGGTGTCCGTCTCAGTCTCCACCGCTTCGAGGCCCTCGACCGGTGAGGCACTGGCGGTCGATTCGGACTCGTGCGCCGCTGGAGCATCCGCCTCGGGGGGCGATGGAGCGTCAACCGACGGAGCCGTCGACGACGCATCGGTCATCGTATCGTCCTCCGATGCCTCGGGCGGAGGGGTCTCGTCGACCTCGAAGTCGCCGTGTCGCTCCGGGGCCGGCGAAGCCATCTCGTTGGTGGCCAACAGCTCGTCGGGGACGTCCTCTCGGCTCTCGATCCTCTCGTCGGTATTGCCCTCGACCGGTACTTCAGCTCCGGCAGAGGCGTTCGAAGGGGAGGGCGACTCGTCGTCTCGCCCGTCTCTCTCGTTCGCTCGCCGTGTCTCGTCCGCCGACGGCGACGCCGAGCCGACATTCGGAGCCGATGCTCTCTCTGGAGCCGTCGATGACGCGCCCGACGTCATCGAATGCATCTGAGCCGTAACCTCGTGCGTCTCCGTTCCCGTTCGATGGGTTGCCGAACTCGAGGAGGTTCCGGAGGTCGCCGATTCCATCTGAGCCGTCTCCGAGAGCTCCGACGCCTCCGGTTCGTCGTCGGCATAAGGCGAAGGCGTCACGTTCGTACTCTCGTCGGGGGCCGGTGCGTCCTCGTCGGCTCCTTCCACGGTCACGGAGCCCCCCGATTGCGAGGTCTCCTCGTCGGCCGAGGGCTCCGAGGGCTCCGAACTCGCCTCACCGAGTCCACTCAGATCGGGTGTGTATCCGCCGGGCTCCTCCTCGTCGTCTTCGTCTTGGTCGTCTTCGTCGACGATCTCCGTTTCGGGGACGTCCTCGGCCCGTTCCGCCATCTCGGCGAAGGTCTCGGAGAAGGCCGGATGTTCTCCGATCGGCTCCCACTCTTCGCGGTCATCGTGGAAAATGAGATCCGTCGGACGCACGACCCAGTTTCGGATCAGCCGTTCGACTCGCTCCTCGGATTGACACTCGTATGTTCGAATGTCGGTCTTGATGCGAAACATGCCGGATGGGAACTCGAGTCTGGGAATGCCACTCCGGGATGACGTTCTCTCGCTCGCTACGCTCTCGGGGATACCGTGTATCGTCTCCCCTCCACGTACCTCGGGGGAGATCGAGATGTCACGGGAGCGGAGCGCCACGAGAGAGATTCGACGTTTCGAATCCAACTCCCGAGTGATGGCGATGGGCGTCGCCTTCCCGAAGGACCTGTGGGGATGGGAGCCATGCCCCATCTCCTCGAAGGCTCGCACATCTCGACCTACACTCGTGCGTGAGACTCGGATTCAGTATCATAAGGATGAACTCGATCCGTCAAGCGCACTATGTCATGGGTCCACTCGGGGGACCGCTCGGATACCGTGGGATACGCCGTGGCACGACGCTTGCCGCTGATCGACTCGATGATCGGCCGGTGGGGTCACCGGCGCTCCCAACCACACGTCGTCGAGATCCCACGGACCTGAGTCTCCCCCATTCGTGTTCGGATAAGCGTACTGCCCCCTTTGGGGCTCGGATTGAGAGGATACACACATCTCAATCTCCGGGCCGTCGCCCGGAGCCAAACGCTACCACTCCCCCCGAGGGTTCGGAAGGTACCGGCACGATCGGAGGAGAGACGCCAACACGAACACGGGTGGGGGAGCCCCAAAGGTTCGAGCCCTCCAAATGCCATCACGACCCGTGGGAGACTCATCTCGGCTTCGGTCCCTTGGAGCCCCCTGCACGTCTGTGACACGAGTGGCCTCGTGACCCGTCCACTCAGAGCTGGCCCCACGGCTGACGATGGCACTCGAGCCCTCCTGCCGACTTGTGCCATCTCCTCACATGGGATTAACCTCGAGGGCTGTCCGCGAGAAAGTATATCCTCCGTGTGATCTGCTCCCCCCCCGTCCATGACCGAATCGACGCCCTCTCTCGCCGACACGAGCTCCGAGCGAGACTTCACGCCCGACGACCAAGACCGCCCCGCCCGATTTGGGACCTTCGGAGGCGTCTTCACGCCGACCGTCCTGACGATCCTCGGCGTCATCATGTACCTGCGCCTCGGGTGGGTGGTTGGCAACGCCGGTCTACTCGGTGGATTCGTCATCATCGTCGCCTCGTTTGCCATCACGGCGGCGACCGGGTTGGCGATGTCCTCGATCACCACCAACATCCGCATCGGCGCCGGCGGGGCCTACGCCATCATCGCCCAGTCGCTCGGCCTCGAGGTCGGCGGGAGCCTCGGCATTCCACGGTATCTCTCGCAGGCGCTGGCGGTCACGATGTACATCTTCGGGTTCCGCGAGGGGTGGCGGTGGATGTTTCCCGATCACCCGGCGCTCCTCGTCGATCTGACACTCTTCGCCGTCCTTTTCGCCATTGCCTACGTCAGTGCACGGGCAGCGATCCGGGTACAGTACGTCATCATGGCGATCATCGTGGGATCGCTGATCTCGGTCGCCATCGCCGCCTTCCAGGGGTCGATGGAGTATTCGCTCGACCAGGTGGCGCTCTGGGGCGACTTCGCCGGAGTCGAGCAGGCCGAAGGCGCCTCCAGCACGGCGTTCTGGAAGGTGTTCGCTGTCTTCTTCCCGGCGACGACCGGCATCATGGCGGGGGCGAACATGTCGGGGGAGCTCGAGGAGCCCAAGCGGAGCATTCCCTTCGGCACGATGACCGCGATCGCGGTGAGTCTGGTGATCTATCTGGTGCTGGGGTACTGGCTGGTGTGTTCGGTGCCCACCGACGAGCTCGTCTCGAACTACTATGTCATGATCGAGGAGGCCGCCTGGGGCCCGATCGTGCTGGCCGGCCTCCTGGGGGCCTGTTCGTCCTCGGCACTCGCTTCGCTCGTCGGGGCGGCTCGCATCTTGCAGGCCATGGGCGACCATCGCGTCGTGCCTCGATCCGACTGGCTCTCGGAGCTCTCCGAGTCGGGTGAGCCCCGCAACGCCATGTGGGTGACGGGCGGACTGATCTTCGCCTCGCTTCTACTTCGCGATCTCAACGCCGTCGCGCCGCTGATTACCCTGTTCTTTCTGATCACCTACGCGATGCTGAACGTGGTGGTCCTGATCGAGCAGAGCATCGGACTCGTCAGCTTCCGACCGCTCTTGAAGGTCCCGCGCTGGGTCTCGACGACGGGACTGATCGGATCGGCCTTCGCGATGTTCATCATCAGCCCCACCATCAGCCTCGTCTCCGTGACGGTGGTGCTGGTCTTCTACGTCATCCTGACGCGCCAGAGCCGGCGCCTCGATCCCTCGTTCCAGGACGTCCGAAGCGGGCTCTTCTTTACGATGGCCGAGTGGGCGGCCCAGAAGACCTCGGAGTTGCCCTCCGGGCAGGAGCGCGCCTGGAAACCCAACCTGCTGATGCCAGTCGAGGATACGGCGAGGCTGCGGGGCAATTTTTCGATCGTCCAGGGGCTCAGCTACCCTCAGGGTTCGGTTAAAGTTCTGGGCGTCAGCGACGAGGATCGGGCCAGCCAGCTTCAGACGGATATCGACGGATTGATCGAAGCCTTCCGGCGGCGCAACGTCTTTGCCACCTCGACGGTCATCAGCGCCGTTGGCTTCGAGCAGGGCGTCGTCACGGGGATTCAGACCCTGCGAGGCCAGTTTTTCCACCCCAACACGCTCTTTTTGCACCTTCCACACTCGATGGGCTCGGAGCGCGAGGAGGCCTACCAGACGATCATCCGGCAGGCTGAACGCGCCGAGCTCGGCTCGCTCCTCTACGTGCCCCACCTGCAGGCGGGCGTCGGCCAGCAGTCCTGGATCAACGTCTGGGTGCGAGACCGCGCCCCCGAGTGGCGCATCGGATGGGACGTCGGCGATCTGGATCTATCGATGCTGGCGGCCTACAAACTCCAGGAGAACTGGGACGCTCACATGCGTCTCGTCATGGCCGTCGACGACGCCTCGAAGCTCGAGAACGCCCGCGAGTTCCTCCATCAGGTTCGAGACGTCGCGCGCATGCCAGAGATCGAAATCCAGGTAGCAGCCGCCCCCTTCGACTCGTACCTCGATGAAGCGCCCCACGCCGACATCAACTTCTTCGGCCTCCGCGAGGACCCGGACTTCGACGAACTGCGCGAGATCTCGGAACGCACCGAGTCGTCCTGCATCTTCGTCCGCGACTCCGGCCACGAGAGTGCGTTTGCATAATCGAGCTCCTCTTGCGGTGTACCTCCGATCGCCCTACACTGCGCGCTCCCTGAAGACGATAGATGCAATCGTGAGATTTCCTCGTTCGACCGATCCGACATGGCCTCTGTTCCCGAACTGATCCGACGCAAACGAGACGGCGAGACGCTCGGCGCCGATGAACTCCGCGAGCTGATCGAGCACTACACCGACGGCGATCTGCCGGACTACCAGATGTCGGCCTTCTTGATGGCTGTCTACTTCCAGTCGATGGACGCCGACGAGCTGGCCGTCTGGACCGATGCGATGCTCCATTCCGGCGAGGTGCTCGACCTGTCGTCGATCGCCGGGTCGAAGATCGACAAGCATTCGACCGGTGGAGTGGGCGACAAGGTCTCGATCGTCCTCGCGCCGCTGGCAGTCGCCGCCGGGCTGAAGGTGCCGATGATCTCGGGCCGCGGACTCGGCCACACCGGCGGGACGCTCGACAAGCTCGAGAGCATCCCCGGCTTCGATGTCGACCAGTCGGCCCGGCGGTTTCGCGAGCTCGTCGACGAGGTGGGGGCGGCGCTGATCGGTCAGACCGACGACATCGCGCCGGCCGACCGGGAACTCTATTCACTGCGCGACGTCACCGGGACCGTCGAGTGCATTCCGCTGATCGCGAGCTCGATCATGAGCAAGAAGCTCGCCGAGGGCATCGACGGGCTCGTGCTGGACGTCAAGGTCGGGAGCGGCGCCTTCATGAAGTCGCTCGAGGAGGCTCGCGAACTCGGCCGCACCATGATCGAGATCGGACGTTCGATGGAGACCGACGTGCGGGCGCTGGTCACCGACATGGACCAGCCTCTGGGGCGCACCGTCGGCAACGCTCTCGAGATCTCGGAGGCAATCGACGCCCTTCGCGGAGATGGGCCCGACGATCTGGTCGAGGTGACCGTCTCGCTGGTGACCGAGATGCTCGACGCCGCCGAGGGCGTCGACGATCGCGAGGCAACGCGACGCCGGCTCCGCGGCTGGCTCGAGGACGGCACGGCGCTGGAGGCCTTCCGCGAGATGGTCGAGGCCCAGGATGGCGATCCCGCCGTCTGCGATGCGCCCGACGACGTCCTCGCCGAAGCCGATTACATCGAACTTTTCGAAGCCGATCGCGCCGGTATCATCCGCAGCATGGATGCTCAGGAGATCGGACTCGCCTCGGTCGAGCTGGGGGCGGGTCGGATGGAAAAAACGGACGATATCGATCCCGCTGTCGGACTGGCCTTTCGATGCAAACGGGGGGACCTCGTCGAACCGGGCGAGCCTCTTCTCGAGATTCACTATAACGATCACTCCAACCTGGCGGCCTGTCGCCGCCGGCTGGCACGGAGCATCGAGATCGGGAACGATCTCGACGAAGCCCCCCCACTGATCTTCGAGCGTCTGTCCCAGCCTTGATTCTCCACCGTGAGACAGATATCGATGGGGATGCATTGGAGTACTCGAGCCCATTCTCATGACGCGAGGAGCGTCGCATGGCCTTCATTCCCAACGTTGTCGAAGAAACACCACAAGGTTCCCGCGGCTGGGACATCTTCAGTCGCCTTCTCAAGGATCGCATCGTCTTTCTGGGCACCCCGGTCAACGACCAGGTGGCCAACAGCATCATCGCCCAGCTCCTTTTCCTGGAGAGCGAAGACCCCGACAAAGAAATCAACCTCTACATCAACACGCCGGGCGGCGCCGTCACCTCGGGCATGGCCATCTACGACACCATGCAGTACGTCGGGCCCGACATCTCGACCATCTGCATGGGGCAGGCCTCCTCGATGGGCGCCGTCATTTTGGCCGCCGGAACGGCCGGCAAGCGGTTTGCGCTGCCGAACTCCCGCGTGCTCATCCATCAACCGATGGTCGAGGGTGGCATCGGCGGTCAGGCGACCGACATCGACATCCAAGCCGACGAGATCCTGCGCATGCGGGAGCGACTCAACGACATCCTCGTCAAGCACACGGGCCAGCCCAAGGAGCGTATCAAAGAAGACACCGACCGTGACAACTTCATGAGCGCTGGGGAAGCACTCGAATACGGCCTCATCGACGAGGTGATCGAAACCAAAAAGCAAGAGGAAGAGGAAGCGGCCGAGTAATCGTCCCCGTACCCCTGTTCCCCCCATGCCCGCCCCCCTCCGTCTGGTCGCACTCGGATGGCTCGTGGCTCTCGTGCCCGCCGGCTGCGACCAGTCGGCTCCGTCTGACGCCTCACACGTCGACACCGTTCCCGCTCGAGGCGAATTGACGGCGACCATCGGCTCACTCGAGCCCATTCGGTTCGACCTCGCCGGCGCCACCTGTCGGACCGTCGAGCGAGACGGTTCGGCGATGCTGATGGTGCGAGCTCGCGGCACCAAGCGATTCAACCTCCCCGACCGCGAGACGCCCCTCCAGCCCCATCTCGTCTCGGCTCGCCTCCCGGCCGAACTCGACCCCGATCCGCTGACACTTGGAGAAGACGATTCGTCCCTCCAGTGGAACATCACCGCCTCGCTCCTCGACGTCACGCTTCGAGGGGACGACTACAAGATGCTCCAGTTGATCGGAGGGCGTATCGATGGCGCGAGTCCGGACGTTCAGTGTCGGGCGAGCCGTTCCGAAGGCGACAATCTCACCCTCGGCTGTGAACGAGTCCATCCATTTCCGTGGTTTGCGCCCGGTGACGTCCCGGATGCCTCGTTCGAGGCGAACATGTCGTGCCGTGAGCGCTCGGGCGATGCCGAGTGACCACTCGAGCAATGACGCCAACGCATTCGAGGCGAGTGTGCCATGCCGCGAGCCTTTGAGAGAACCAGACGATTGCTCCCGGCTCGTCTGTCGAGTCGTGCCCCCCATCAGTCGGTCCCCCCCTCGAATGCTCAGATGCGATAGTCGCGGCGAACCTCGTGTCCCGAGACCAAACTGGTCTCTTCGCCTCGTCGTCCGCGCGAACAACGGCGAGATACACGTCTCCTCATGCTGCCCTCCGGCGCCCGTGCGCGCCGCCCGCCGACAACCGGCCAATCGATCGGGGGGGAGGGGCGTCGCTCCGCTCGAGGGCGGAGCGAGCGTGGGGCGAACTCCTTCCATACCACCTGACAGTCCGCCGTTCCCCCCCATTTACGATTGTCGGCGGATGGGGCGGGTTTGTTGCGTCATTCGGCAGATGGATGCGAGCGACCGGAGGAGGGCTCGCCTTCATTCGCCCTCGCTCTTCGATTCGTCGACGCCCGGAATTTCGTCCTGTTTGACGGCATCGTCGAGATCGACGTCGTCCGAATCTCGGAGCTCGTCGTCGCCCTCCTTTTCGTCGGAAGACGTCTCGCTGTCGTCGGTTTCTTCATTCGAGGACGTGCTGTCTCCGTCGGACTCGCCGTCGGCGGTATCGGACTCTTTTGGTGTATCGTCGTCGCCCGATTT
>JAQCND010000315.1 GCA_028274765.1 Bradymonadaceae bacterium | reverse complement strand
CCGGCAGGCGGTCCAAAACCTCCCCTCCCTCGGCCTTCATGACTCTCATCACGGATTTCAGCGTGGTCGTCTTACCGGCCCCGTTCCGCACAACGAGCTCACGGGGCTCCCCCTCTTGACCCGCATCGCGATGTCACGGAGGACGTGGCTGGACTCGTGGTACACGTTCATACCATCTAGTTTGAGAATCCCTCCATCCCTCTTTACTGGTCGGGGGAGTATAATTGTCAGACACGCCTGGTGCGTTGAGGGTATCGGCCGATTCCGGCACCGTGACGGGACTACTACTTGAAATCGGAAAGACACCAATGTACTGTTATTATTATGATATGTTCACAGAGCGAGCGGGCGACACCCGCCCGCCGCGACGACAATAGTCCGGAGCTAATTTTATGATGGCGAGAGCCACTCCGACTGGGTGGAGCGGTTTCCCACAGGCTCGTCCTCGTGCTGATTATCGTGACGCTCCTGCCGTTCCTGGCGGGCCCCGACGAGGAGCGGTCAGATTGTCGTGCTAATGACTTTCGCCGTTAGGTTCGATTTTCTGTTCGGTTACGGCGGGCAGGTGCCCTTCGGCCACGCGGCGCTCTATGAACTCGGCGCCTACGGGGCAGTGCTCTCGATGACGCTCCTCGCCCCTGACCTGTCGGGGTACTCGTCGGAAGCGTCCTCGCAGCCATGATCAGCCCCATTATCGCCAGAATCAGCCTCTTTCGTCGCGGGGTTTATTCCTCTATGATTACGCTCGCGCTGGCGCAGTTGTTGTCTTATGCCGTCTCGAACCCACTCGACGAGTTCACGAGCGGTGAACAGGGAATCAATATGGCCCACGCCAGCGCGAGCATCAGCCCCATCGACCCAATGAACGGCGGGATGGAGTTCTACCCACTCGCCGTCCCCGTCCTGATTGGCGTGTGGCTGATCGTCCGCCGAATTGTGTACTCACCGCTCGGGAGCGTCATCATCGCCATCTAGGAGAACGAACAGCGCATCGAGCACCTGGGAGTCGAATCCGACGAATCCCTTGTGACGGCGTTCGCCTTCTCGGCCCTGATATCCGGGTTGACCGGGCGCCTCTGTATCGTGCTGCTCCAGTTCGTCACCCCAACTCCTGCTCTGGTCGCTCTCCGTGACGACCATGCTCGGAGGGACCGGTTCGCTGAACGTGCACATCTTCGGCGCGTTGGTGTTCCAACTCCTCTCATAGCGGCTATCAGACGTGTCGTCGAACTGGCCGCTCTTCTCTAGTGTGCTCTCTCTGCTCGTCGTGTTGTACGTGCTGTGGGGGATCCAAGGGCCCCTCGTGGACGCGTATCACCAGCTCCACGAGCAGGAACTCCCGCACATCTTGGACGCCGACCGCGCGGGATGAGCAGCGAGTCATGGCTCAGCGGACGATGTGGTTGGTGAGCGTTCCGACGCCGCCGATTGTGATCTTGACTGTGTCCCCATCGTGTATCGGGCCGACACCAGCCGGGGTCCCCGTCGAGATCACGTCGCCGGCCTCCAGCGTCATGCCCGAGGAGGCGTACTCGACGAGCTCCTCGACCGGGAAGAGGAGCTTCGACAGCGATGTCCGCTGCTCGCGCTCCCCGTTCAGGTGGAGTTCAAGCATCGGGTCGTCCGGGACCGATGCCGGCGGCGCCACCACCGGGCCGATCGGGGTGGCGCAGTCGAAGGCCTTCGCCTGGACCAGTCCCTGGTCTACCCGGTCGAAGTTCGTGATGTCGTTGACGCAGGTGTAGCCCGCCACCACGTCTATCGCGTCGGCGCTCGGAACGTCGCGGCACTCCTCGCCGATGACGACCCCGATCTCGCCCTCGAAGCAGATCCGGTCCTCGTCGTTCGGCAGGATGACCGTTGCGTCCGGCCCGACGACCGCCTTTGGAGGCATCAGGAAGAGCGTCGGGCGCTCGGGCACCGCCTCGCCGAGCTCCTCGATCTGACTCCGGTAGGTCTTCCCCACCCCGACGACCTTCGTCGGCTCCACCGGCGCCAGCAGGTCGACGTCCTCGACGTCGTAGGTCCGTCCGCCGACGACCACCCGGTCGCCATCTAGCCGACCGTGCCGCGCGATACCGCTCTCGTCCCGGAACCGCACCGATTTCCCCGTCATGTTCGACGCGTGTGCGCTCTTGATTGCTCGCTGGTCCACCGCCCGCCCGTCCGCAGTCCTGTCGGTGTCGTCATCGTGGGTCACTGGTTCTGGCAGGCGATTCGGTCGCAGGGGTACATTATCTCGTCGATATTCCCGTTTATGTTGACGACCTCGAAGAAGTTCATCTCCTCCTGGCTGACCTCGGCCGCCGGCCGGCCCTGCATCGTGATCGATGGGACGCTC
>JAQCND010000496.1 GCA_028274765.1 Bradymonadaceae bacterium | reverse complement strand
GTCGCGCTCGACCGAAAGCTGGCGGGCCCGATAGACTCGTCCCATCCCGCCGATCCCGAGGAGTTCGTCGAGACGAAAACGATCGTCGAGGACGGCGCCGATCAGTTCGTCGGCCTCCGGCTCGTCGACATCGGCAGCGTCGGGGCTGGGATCGGATGCATTCGGAGTGGCTGCCTCGCCGGCATCGTCGCGGGCGTCACCTGTCTGTCGAGCATCGTCGGACATGCGTTTTCCTCAAGTTCGTGTTGAGATCGGCCACTGCGTGCATCTCGTCGGTCGGTCTCGCGGTCCAAACGGGACGTCGAGACGGAGGTACCTGTCGCACGAGGCACCTCACCATCTGCATCTCTATCGGAATCGATGTCATATCATAGGGTGAGAAGGGCTCCAAATCACCTCGTGCTCGGCATTCGTTCCGTCGAACATCTGTTTTCGATGCGATACACGTTGCCTCGACATCTTCTTCCCCGATGCACTCGCATGTGCGCTGCCCGCCGCAAGCCGGCCCGTCATTCAAAACGGGAGACTGCACCGTCTCACGATGTCCCGGTCGTGCGTCGATGCCCCTGGCCCCCCGACAGCTCGCGGAAATCCCCTACAGTGACGAGCGTCGCCACCCTCTGGCGGATGGGGGCATCGACGAAGTCGAACGGCGATGCTCCAGGGCCCTCCCGTCTCCGCAGTATGCTCTCGTCTCGGTTCCCGTCGGGCCGCTCGGCTGGCGCGAGCGAGGTTGTGAAAAATCCAGGGGTTTGGCCCTCCTTTTCAATGTCTCACCCCCCGGGTATTCGGCGTGTTCGTGGACGACGAAAAAGCACGGAGCCCATCCATCGGGAGACCATCATCGGTAGGGTGTGACTCAGGTCCGTGGGATCTCGACGACGCGTGGTTGGGAGCGCCGGCGGCTCCGCCGGCCGATCATCGAGTCGACGGCAGACGTCGTGCCACGGCGTATCCCACGGTATCCGAGCGGACCATCATCGATGTGGAGTGAACGAACGGATTCGACAGCGATGACGTCAGCCCCGATGTCATGTATAAATGTAAGTGGACTGGACATCTGGAGATCTCGACACGTTGTATACGCCCACCACCGTTTCAATCTCTCGTCGTCGCGGTCGCCGAGCGCCTCGACTCTCCGACTTTCCGATATGTTGATATGGCCAAACCAATACTCAAATGGGCCGGGGGCAAGCGGCAACTCCTCGATGCCCTGTATACCCGTTTTCCGGAGGAATGGAATCGTTACTACGAGCCTTTCGTGGGTGGAGGAGCCGTCTTCTTTGCGCTCGAGCCCGACGATGGTGTGATCAACGATTCCAACGCGCGATTGATGAATTTCTACGAGCAGGTTCGAGAAAACCCTGAGCCGTTAATCGATCGCTGCAAGTCGTTCCGACCGCCCGAGGCCGAGCCCGACCCCGGGCGTCCCTTCCACGAGACGGACCAAAACGGACGCGACATCGACTGCTACTACTATCAGCAACGCGCGCTCTTCAATCGGCGTCCTTACGGCGACAGAGAGCTCACGGACGATGAGAGACTCGAGGAGGCTGCCCTCCTGCTGTATCTCAATCGCACCTGCTACAACGGCCTGTATCGCGAAAATCAGAGTGGGGGATTCAATGCCCCCATCGGTCGGTACGACGATCCCGACTGGGTCCGAGAGGGGCGAGTTCGAGCGGCCTCCGAGCTCCTCGAGGGTATCGAGCTTCGAAACGAGGACTTCGAATCGGTACTCGAAGAAATCGAGACGGGCGATTTCGTCTACTGCGATCCCCCTTACGAGCCGATGAGTCCTACGGCTCAATTCACCCAGTACGCGGCCGACGACTTCGATCGCGACGACCAGGCCCGTCTGCTGGAGGTGGCACAGCAACTCGATCAGCGAGGGGCCTTCGTCGTCATGAGCAACAGCGGTGTGCTCCGAGACCGCTACGAGGAGGCGGGATTCGAGGTCAAGCTCGAGGGGGCGAGGCGCGCTATCAACAGCGACGGCTCCAGTCGGGGCGAAGTCAACGAACTCATTGCTACCAACGTGCCCGCCGACCGACGCGGATGTCAGAGATGAGGGGCCGTCGGCTCGCTCCGGACCAACAGAGTGAAGAAAGCGCTACCAGGAGGTTTCTCGAAGGGAGTGCATTCATGCAGAGGGCCCTCCTTGTCGCCGACGTGCCCTCCTTGCTACGGTACGAAGCGTATGGACGATAACAGCATAGCAGTCGTCTCTATCTCTAGAGGACTCGGCCATGGACGTGATCGTTGGAATGATCGTCCTCTTCGGCGTCATCGCCTTTCTCACCATGCTCGATCGAAGCTCGGGGAGCAGCCAGAGTCACGGTCATGCCCACGGATCCGTCGGCATGTCGAGCGGTGACATCGATCTCTTCGAAGAGGAGGAAGAAGAGTGGTTCGACGAGGGAGATGAATTCGGAGCCGACGACGGCTTCTTTGCAGGCGAAGGCGATTCGGCGGACTTCTCGAGCTGTGGCGGATGTGGGGGCTGCGGAGGATGCGGCGGGTGTGGTTGAAGCTCTCGCAGTGCCGCCGTGTCGCGGCGTATTCGAACAGATCATGATGATACGACAGGAGCGATACCATGCCTGAACTGGATGAAGACGCGCTCGATTTACTCGACGTCTCCGAGAAACATCGGACCCTGCTCGCCCAGCTCATCCGCAAGATCTGTGACGATCTCGGCCGGGAGGTCGAACACGTCAGTATTTATGGAAGTGCGGCGCGCGACGAGTGGCTCGAGGGGACGAGCGACATCAATCTCCTCACGACGCTCGAGACGGCCACCTTCGACAAGCTCTCGGCGATCGGCGAGTCGATGGCCCGAGCCCGGCGCAAGGCCAACGTCGTGCCGATGATTCTCTCCCGCAAGGAGTTGGAGCGCGCGGCCGATGTCTACTGCGTGAAATTCGACAGTATGCGTCAGCACCACGTAACCATGGCGGGCGACGACGTGCTCGGCGCACTCGATATCGATGATTCCAACATCCGATTCGTCTGCGAGTTCCAGCTCCGGAACGTCGCCATGCGCATGCGACAGTTCTACCTGCAGAGCTTCGGGCAACAGGACATCGAGCGGACGTTTCTGTTGAATTTTTTCAATGCAGGTCTCTTCCCCCTCCGAGGACTCGCCCGCCTGACGGGTCACGACGTCCCCGAAAAGGTCTATCGGGACTTCGATGCGATCGGCGAGGCCATCGACACCGATCCGGGCGTACTCGACGAGATCGCCGAGATCCGCCGGGAGCGCACCGAACTCGACGACGAGGAGCTCGAGCGGCTCTACAACGACCTCAATCAGCTCGTCCAGCGCGCCGTCACCCACGTCGACCAGCTCGAGACGTAACTCTCTCGCCAGGCCGCTCGTTTGGCGGCCCCTCGGAGCTCTACTCATCCCGAGCGGCCGCGACCGGCCTCTCGCCTCGTGCGATGACCGATTCTTTCGAACAATTTGCCCGTGCCGTGCCCTCCGGCATCGGACTGGGGCTTCGCCCCGACCTGTGGGAGGCGACGCTGGAGCGGGCCGATGCGATCGATTTCGTCGAAATCACGCTGGACGACTACCTGCGATATCCACTCGACGACGTTCGGGAATGGTTCGAGCCTGTCCGAGAGCGATTCGACATCGTGGCCCATAGCGTCGGACTCTCACTGGCGTCGGCCGACCGGCTCGACAAGGAGTATCTCGACGATATCGCCCGGCTGCTCGACGGCCTCGGCATCGAGGTCTACACCGAGCACTGTTCGTTCATCCGGTGCCGCGGCCACCAGATCGGCCAGTTTCTCCCCGTTCCCTTTACCGATCGGTGGGCCGATCACGTGGCCGAACGCGTGGAACAGGTCCAGGCTCACCTCGACCGAACGATTGCACTCGAAAACATCTCCTACGTCATGGGGCATGCCGACGTCGGGCTCGGAGAGGCTGCCTTTTTCGAGCGTGTGCTCGAACGGGCCGACTGTGGGCTGCTGTTCGATGTCACCAACCTCGCCGTCAATGCGGCCAACCACCACTATGATCCCCTCGATTTTCTCGAACGGATCCCCGGTGAGCGCGCGGCCATCGGCCACATCGCCGGCGGTCATATCGACAGCGACTTCTATATCGACAGCCACGGCCACCCCGTTCGTGACGAGACGCTAGCCCTCCTCGCCGAGGCCACTGAACACATCGCATTGAGTGGCATCATGCTCGAACGCGACAAAAACTACCCCGACATGCGCGAGGTGGTCGACGAGATCGAACGGGTGCGAGCGGCCATGCAGGGAGATCCCCCCGAATCTCCCGGGCCTCGCCTCCCGGTACTGACCGAGCCCGATGACACGTCGCCCCCCTCGCCTCGGAAGCTCGACCCCGAGGTATTGCAGGCAGCGCTCTGCTTGCTGTTCGAGCAGTCGGGCCGGTACGAAGACCTCTACGAGACGGAGACATTGCCGGAGAGACTCAACGTGCCGGACGACCAACGCGGCCCCCTGCTCGACTATCTCCTCTCGTTTACGCCGGAGCAGGTCGAACTCTTTGCCAAAATCCTCCGCTACAAGCGGCGCGAGAAACTCGAGGGCATCCTTCCGGGAACATGTCGCATCCTCGGCGATCGGCTTTACGAGGTGCTCGACGCGTATTTTCGCGAATATCCCGATCAATCTCGTGAACGAGCTGAAGAGGGCGAAGTGTTCGCCGAGTTTGTCCTGGCGAGAGAGGATCTCTCGAACGTGGAACGCGATCTCGTGCTCCACGAGACGACGGTTCTGAGCCTCCGCAAACACCCGTATCGCATCTGGAAGATCTGGAGTCAGCGACAGACGCGCACGCTCTCGTGCCACCCGCGTCAGCTCGATCGGGTCATCCACGCCGATGCCGCTCTCCCCGCCGAACCGACCGGCTCGTTCGACGTGCTTTACAAGCGCCAACCCGAGGGGGTCTGGGTGGAGGTAGTCGACTGAACCGCGGGTGCCATCCATGAGCCCGAGATGCCAATACTCCGGTATCGAGTCTGTACACAGCGGGCGTCCTGAGAGGCTACATGGCGGAAACAGGCCGCCGTCGGGGGGCTCACAGGCGAAATACACGTCTCCACATGGGGCCCATTGGCGCGCCTGTGCGCGTCACCCGCCGTCGACCGGCCAGTCGCTCGAGAGGGAGCACCACACCGCTCGGACCAGCGATGTGATCGCCGGCGAGCTCCTTCCAGATAACCCTGACAGCTCGCCGTGCCCCCCTCATATACGATCGTCGACGACCCAGGCGGATTTGTTGTGTCGTCGGGCCAGGTTCGAGCAATCCCTCCTCCGAATGTCGGCGTTTGAGAGACCGAGGTTCCGGAGCTACGCTCGAGCGCGTTCCGAGATGTCGAAGGGAGATGGGGCCTCTCGAAGGCCGCCACGGACAACGGTCTCGGGAACGAGACAATTCATCTCGACTCTGCACGTTTGGCAGACCATGGATTTCGAGAGCTTTCTCAAATGGGCGCTCCCTCAGATCGGCCTCCGATGGGAGGGCTTCGCCGACGTCCACGGGCAAGTCGCCCGACGTCTTCGCGAGCGCATGGCCGATATCGAGGTCGGGGGCCTCGACGACTATCGCGACTACCTCGATACCCACCCCGACGAATGGCGCGAGGTCGATCGATGCTGTCGCGTGACGATTTCTCGGTTCTATCGAGATGGCGAGGTCTTCGATGCCATCCGCGCGACGGTGCTTCCCAACCTCGTCGAGCGCCTCGAAGACAACGAAGAACGCGATCACATCCGTGCCTGGTCGTGTGGCGCCGCTTCCGGAGAGGAACCGTACACGCTCCGCCTCTGCTGGGCGTTCGATTGGGGCGACGAGCAGACCGAATGGGACCTCGCCGTGCTCGCCTCCGAGGCCTACGAACACATGATCGACCGAGCTGAATTTGCCACCTATCCCGAATCATCACTCCGCGAGCTCCCCGAGACGTGGCGACAGGAGGCGTTCGAGGACGTGCCAGGGGGATTTCGGCTCGACGAGTCC
>JAQCND010000281.1 GCA_028274765.1 Bradymonadaceae bacterium | reverse complement strand
GAGTCATCTCTCCTGTGAGGCGTACCGCGATCCCCGAGAAGCGTTGGTCGCCAACATGCCGGAGGCCGACGAGACCGACGAGAATCTCGATCAACCCGCCCCCGCGGACGATTCCACGGACATTCCGATCGCCAAGGACGACGACACCGTCTCGCCCTCGCTGCCAGACGGGGCCGAGCGCACGGAACGTTCGATCGGGGCCGAGGCCGAGGCGACCGACGAAGATGACTCGCCTCTCCCGCCTTCGTGGAACGCCGACGAGGATCCGCCTCGAACGGCTCGGCGAGCGCGGCCGAGCAAGCAGACGAGCGACAGCGGAGAGAGCGGCGTGACGACGGGAGCGAGCCTGACGGAATCCTCCGCTCGTCCCTCTCCGAGCTCCGACCCCGATGGCGAGAGTGCGGACCGCCAGGACCGATCGGACGAGCGCCGTGAACGCACCCGATACGACACGGTCGGCACGAATCAGGGGGGCTCGCGTTCCGTTCCGTCGGGGGAAACGACGACCAATGACGACACGAATGACTCTCAGCGGTTGACCTCCAAGACGTCCGATTCGACAATCGAGGAACCCGTCGTCGATCTCGACGACTCCAATTCTCCGGTCTCGACCGACGACACGGACGACGAGGTCGAGGACGAGGACAGTGATGACGAAGGCTCCGTTCGTGACACTCTCCGACTCAAGATAGACGATGAAGACCTTCCCTGAGGATTCGACCCGTGCTCCGCGCCTCTCGAATCGATATCCCCGTTTCGTGTTCGACTCCTCCGGTCTGGGCCCACTCGCAGTGGCATGTCTCGTCGCATCGATGATGGTGGCTTCGGTCGGATGTGAGACTCGCAATATCGGCAAGGACCGTTCGAACACGGGCGAATCGGCCCAGGCATCGGCTCCAGATACCCGGGAACTCGTCTTCTCCGACCAGTTCGAGCGCGATCAGTTGGGGGACGACTGGAAGCGCGGTGAGGGAGAGGGCGGCCAGGGTGAATGGACGATCGAAGACGGATGGCTCGAGGGCAAAGACATCCACAACACTCCCCTGTGGCTGAGACACAAGCTGCCCGAACAGGTACGTATCGAGTTCGACGCACGAGCTCGTTCGGCTCGAGGGGACCTCAAAGTCGAGGTCTTCGGAGACGGGGTCGAACATGAATCGGGGTACATTCTCATCTTCGGGGGCTGGGAGAATCGCCTCGACGTCATCGCCCGACTCGACGAACATGGCGACGATCGCAAGGAGCGGCCCTCGCGCAAGGTACAACGGGGGAAGACCTATCGCATGGCGGTCGAGCGCACGGAGAACACGATCGAATGGTTCGTCGACGGTGAGAGCTTCATGACGTACGAGGATCCCAACCCCCTCCGAGGATCGGGCCATCGGTACTTCGCCTTCAGCAACTGGGAAGCTCCCGTTCAGTTCGACAACGTCGAGGTCTACGATCTCGGTGGCAAGTAGAGAGTGGGGCCGATCGCTTCGAGAGGACTCCCCCAGTCATCTTGTGGCGCTCCGATGACCTCTCGGACGGAGATGGATGGGCGGAGGTTTGAGATCGCTCGTTCCCTCGCCCTGTTCGATCGCCAACGCTCGACGTCTCTGGCATCGCACCTATCACGACACACCGGAAGTCGGCTTTCGCATGGACATTCGACGTATTCTGCAGGTTGTACTCGGGGCCCTCATCGCTTCGATTCTGCTGTTGGGGGCGGTGATCGTCTACCAGCTCACTCGCGAGCCCTCGACGGTGGTCGTACGCAACGTCCAGGAGGACGAACAGGAGGAGACCACCGAGGAATCTCAGCACAAATGGGAGGGCAGAGGCGAACAGGCTGTCGCACTCGTCCAGGAGACGTCCATCGGCGAGCTGGACCAGAAAACGCGCAGCCATCTCTCCCGAGACGACGTCTCGACGCTCGGCGCGCTCGTCGAACACGGCTGGTTCGTCGAACATCGGCTCCATACCTCCGATTTCGAATCCGCCGGCTGGAGGGCCGAATGGTGGGGCGAGACGAAGTACGGAGCGTCGTACTATCGGGTCCAGTATGCTTTTCGCGATGGCGCCGTCGTGGTCGGGCCCACGTGGCTGGTGGATCTAAAACGCGACGAGGTCGTCCCCAAAAACGTACTCGCTCGGGTCGCGACTTCCCCCGAGGAGGGGATCTCGTCGGAGTACTACGACAAGTCCGAAGAGGTCGTCTCGGCGATGACGCGCCACACTTTCGACTCGGGGCTGACCCTCGCCGGGGCTCTGTTGTTGTATTTTGAGCGTCGAACGACCGATCGAGAGGACGACCTCCAGGGATGGACGATTCAGCACGATCGCGACGCCCTCTTTACCGCGTATTTTCAGTGGCGCGAGGACGACCGCACGATCTACGCCGAATTCGACTTCGACTACGATCGCAAAGCCCTGAAGGCCGTCAATCTCCATGCGGCCAACATCATGCAACGGGGCGAACAGTTCGAGTCGAGCGATCCGGTCGACATCCTTCCGACTCACTACAATCCCGATGCTCGTCGTCCAGGCGCTCAGTGGACGGGTCCCGCCCGCGATCAGTACCGCGACCCGGACAAACGAGACCATCTCGACGCCCTGGGGACCGTGCTTCACAAACAAGAGATGATCGGCGCGCTCGAGTGGCTCCTGCGCGTCCGAACCAAGACGCCCGAACAGTTCGACAAGTGCAAAAGTGATCGAAACTGCAAGTGGAATCCCGAGGAGCGCGATGACGGGACGTACCGAGTGACTTACATTTACGATCTCGGCGAGGGCGAGCAGACCATCGGCTGGGATGTCGACCTCGAGGACGAGGCCCTCGAACCCGTCGATCGCGTCAGCCGACTCGCCTATCGAGTCGTCCATCTTCGCAATCAGTGAGTCGAGCGTGCCATCATGGCGAGGAGACGGTCCACCTGGAAACGGGGCACTCCATCCGCATCCGCCGCTCTCGTCGGATGGATGATGCTGGCAATGCTGTTCGGAGGCGGATGTGAGCGCGCTCCCTCCCCGTCGGCCCCAGAGACGGATCCCCAAAAGGTCTGTGAGACGGCCGAAGGATGTGCCGAGAGGCTGCAGTAGATCGCCGCCGCGTCTCAGCCCTCGTCGGGATGGAGCTCGGGAAGGAGATTTTCCATGACGAGTTGGCCGTGGATGTTGCGGTCGAGTTCGTGCTGAGCCTCGACGATCGACTCGATGATGTCGGGCAGCTCGTCGGTCGTGTAACGATCGGCGTGGCGATCCAACAGGTCG
>JAQCND010000273.1 GCA_028274765.1 Bradymonadaceae bacterium | reverse complement strand
ATGAGTACGTCACCTCGAACGATGAAAGGGATCGAATCTGCGCTCGATCGCGAGGTCGATCTCCAGCGCCGTGCCGACGTCCTCGTCATCGGACTCGGAGCCGGCGGCGGCATGGTCTTTCACGACCTCGCCCGCTCGGGGGTCGACGTCCTCGGCGTCGAGATGGGATCGTATCACGCAACCGAGGCGATGTCGCCGGTCGAATCCGACATGCTTCCTCGGATCTATCAGGAGTCGGGCGCGCGTTCGACCGAGGATTTTTCGGTCAACGTCCTTCAGGGCAAGGGGGTCGGCGGCTCGACCGTCCACAACATCAATCTCTGCAAACGACTGCCCGAGCCGATTCTCCAACAGTGGGAGCGCGAGTACGGCCTCGACTGGGCCACCGATGATGCGCTGCAGGAGGACTTCGAGGCGGTCGAAGAGCTGATGAGCGTCCAGCGCATCCCCGACGAGCGCGTCAACACGAACAATCGCCTCATCGCTCGAGGGATCGAGGCGCTCGGCTGGGAGGGCGGACGCCTGAAACACAATCGCGACCACGACGCCTGCCAAGAATCGGGCTTCTGCGAACTCGGATGCCCCAACAGCGGCAAACAGAATGCCGCCAAAGTTCTCGTGCCCGGCGGTCTCGAGGCAGGGGGGCAGATACTCACCGAAGCTCGCGTCGACGAAATCATCCTCGAGGACGGTCGGGCCGTCGGCGTGCGGGGCGTTGCCGCCGATCCGGTCTCCAAAGAGACGGGGCGCCGTTTCGAGCTCCTCGCCGACGTCGTCTGCCTGTCGGCCAGTGCGACCGGCACTCCCGCTCTGCTCCAGCAAAGCGGGGCCCCCGATCCGGCTGGCCTTACCGGCACCAATCTCCACATGCATCCGGGCGCGACGGTCCTCGGCCGCTTCGACCCCGACGAACACGGGCCCGTGAGGAGCTGGCTCGGCAATCCGCAGTCGGTTGAATGTACCGAATACCTCGAGGTGGGGCCGTCGGCCCGTCGCCGAGCCTGGCTGATCGCCGGCGCGGCCCACCCGGCGGGCGCGGCCAATTTCGTCCCCGGCTTTGGCGACGAGCACGGCGAATTGATGCGCGAGTACCCCAACCTTGCCAACATCGTTGTCATGCTCCACGACCACACCTCGGGACGCGTCCGACCCGGCGAGGGCGAGCAACTCCACGTGCACTATCAGCTCGACGACTCCGGATACGAGCAGCTCGCCATGGGATTGCGCGCGGCCGGTCGGATCTTGCTGGCCGCCGGTGCCGACGAAATCGTCGTGCCGACGACGCCGCCGTTTCGAGCCAGCACCGAATCCGAGTTGGATGCTCTCCAACCGTCGAATCTCGGCCCGCTCGATCCGCCTCTGGCCGCCGTCCATCCGATGTCCACTGCCTGGATGGGGGCCGAGCCGGCCGAATCGGTCGTCGATCCCCGAGGACAGCACCACCAGGTCGACGATCTCTTCGTGGCGGATGGTTCGCTCTTTCCGACGTCGATCGGCGGGCCACCTCAGCTCCCGATCTACACGCTAGGGCGCCGAGTGGGACGTTCGATCGCCGAAGCCCTGTAAACGATCTGTTCGGATGTCGAGCTCACCGGGCCATGTTTCATGACAAGAGAGAGATCGACACAGTCGAAGATAGCGCGAACGTGCGGCAGCGCTCGCTCCACAAGAGACATCGGTTGATGGCTCGTATCCTCCGACACGGCACGGCCTACGGTCTCTGACGTCGAGCTCGACTCATGGAGTGCCGAAACGTCTTCGACGGACCGCGAGACGGGCTGGAGCGCTCGCGATACAAGTCTGCCGCCGAATCATGTGTCACATACCCACCCGACGGGTGGATGGGAGTCGACATGAGTACCGACATTCTTCCGATGAGCGTCGAACGCGGATCGGTCTACGTCGTGGCCCTCGAGTCGATCGCCGATGCCGTCGACGGACGGATCGCCAAGACTCGACCCGCCGTTGTACTGGAGGTCGAAGCGACGGGCTGGGACTCCGGACGAGTGACGATCGTACCGGGGACGTCGACCGAGCGCGCCCTGCCGAGCCACATTCGCGTCCCTCCCTCGGAGGGGGGACTCGATCAGACGACCTTCTTTATCTGTGGGCAGACGCGGACCGTCGATCTCGACTGGCTCGACGAAAAGATCGGCGAACTGTCGGAGTCGACGATGGCGGAGATCGAGGAACATCTCCGAGAGCATCCGGGTGACGACGAATACGAGCGGTATTTTTGAGTCTCTCTTGGAGGTCACCCGGTGTGATAAAAATGACGTGTGTGGTCGGGTTCGACGAACGCGACCTGATTTCTATCGGGGTCGACGAGCGCATCGAACGTCGAGCCTCGATGGGAGATGTTTTAGGGTCGTGCCATGATGGCACGCAGTGGCGTATCGCGTGCATTGGCTCTCTCGAGCCTCGCGATTTCGAGTCTTTTGATTCGGGCGGAGCGGGGCTCGAGCCTCTGGATGAGCGCAGATGGCTCGAACGAGGAGAACGGCTCGCGATAGTTTCCGAGAGTTGATCTCAGTCATCTGCATCCGCCACATCGGTAAATTCAAACGTCTCGCCTTTATAGTTGCGGAAGACGACGCGCTCGCCGTGTCGCTCTTCGAGATACTCGGGGACGAGTTCGATTTTGCCGCCCCCTCCCGGCAGGTCGACGACGAAATCGGGGACACCCATCCCGGCGATTCGGCCTCGCAGGTGATCCATGATCTCGAGCCCCTTCGAGAGTGCCGTCCGGAAGTGGGTGATCCCCTCGGCCATGTCGCATTGGAGGATGTAGTAGGGGCGACAGCCGCACTCCAGCAGCCGTCGGTTGAGCTGCATGACGGTTTCGGGATCGTCGTTGACTCCCTTCAACAACACCATTTGATTGCCGAGCACGCAACCGGCGTCGAGGAGGCGATCGAGGGCCCGCTCGGCCTCGGGCGTGATCTCGCGGGGGTGGTTGAAGTGCGTGTTCACGTAGACGGGCCGAGCCGCTTCGAGTTGCTCGCAGAGATCCGTCGTGATGCGCTGGGGGAGCGTCACGGGATTGCGCGTGCCGAGGCGCAGCACCTCGACGTGATCGACGGCCTGCACGTCGGCGAGTATCGTCCCGAGTCGTTCGTCCGAGAGCGTCAGCGGATCGCCTCCCGAGATCAGGACGTCTCGCACCTCGGGCGTCTCCCGGATGTACTCGAGCCCCTGCTCGATCTGGCTTCGCGAGGCTGCCGTCTCCGGATCGGAGACCTTGCGTTTGCGCGTGCAGTGGCGGCAGTAAACCGGACAGTTGTGGCTGACATAGAAGAGGACACGATCGGGATACCGATGCGTCACGCCGGGCACCGGCATGTGAGCATCCTCGGCGAGGGGGTCCTCGAGCTCGAAGTCTCGAGGGTCGAGCTCGCCAGGCGCCGGGAGCGCCTGGCGCCGGATGGGATCGTCGGGGTCGTCGCTCTCGATCAACGTGGCGTAATGGGGCGTGACGGCCACGCGAAACTCTTCGCGGCTGGCCTCGAACGCTCGGCGCTCTTCGTCGGTCCATTCGACCACTGATTCGAGATCCTCGAGCGTCCGCAGTCGGTGGCGTTGCTGCCAGTGCCAGTCCGACCATTCCTCTCGAGAGGCCGACTCGAAGATCGAAGGACGAGCATCGTAAGTCGATTCCATGGATGACTCTCTTCAGAGTAACCAGACGAGATTCCAGCCCCTTCGATTATCAATTACACGGATAAATCTGTAGGCTCGCCTCGCCCGACCTCTCGCGGCCATCCCCCATGTCGATGTCAGCCGATCGTGAGATCCAGGTGTTGCTTGATGGCCTCACGGTTGGCCTGGGTGAGATTCTTCGAGCTGGACCCGACGACGCCCTTTTTGACCCGAGAGTTCAGGTGTTCGCGAACGTGACCGAGTGCCTTTGGCGAGGCGACGATGGCGAGTCGCTCGGACTCGTGGTCTCGGAACCCCTCGTTGAGACGTTCGGCCATCTGCTTGGCAAATCGGCCCTCCTCGAGCTCTCGGCGGGATTCGCGATCTTGAGCACTCGTGCGCCGCCCTCCTCCCTTGAAGCTCCGGCCTGCGCGATCCCGATAGAACATGCGATCGGGCATGCGCCCCTTGGGATTGACATACGTTTCGATGTCGCAAATGTCACCACCTCGCTTTCAAGCCTCGAAGATGCGAGCACGGGTATCATCGGCGACGAGATACCAGATGTCCATGGGAGCCTCCTCGTAGAAGTCGGGGGAACCGTATGGAACGTGCTCACATGGACACGGGCAACAAATACATGGGGGTGAATGCCCTCGGAGACCGAGTTGATACCACTTGTAGCGAAGTGAGTGTGCCGGAAGACGAAGGCGAGCAGAGGGGGCGGCGGCGAGCTGCAGGGTGGAAGGAAGGAGCTCACCGCCGGGCCGGTCGGCGGGTTGCGCCTCGCTTATCCCCCTCTGCCATGCTCACGTTCGGGGAGATAGCGCTCGAGTGCAACGTCGATGTCGTCGAGGAAAGAACGTCTCGAGCGCCAGGTTTGTAGATGTGTTCGTCACTCGATCGCCACTTCCTCTTCGGGTTCGCGCCAGTCTTGGAGCCACTCGTCCATACGCAGCATCACCGGAGTCGCGACGAAGACCGAGCTGTAGGTACCGACAATGACGCCGACGATGAGTGCAATCCCGAAGTTTTGAATGAGTCCACCGCCGAGATACGCCAGCGACGTGACCGCCAGAAGCGTGGTCAAACTGGTGTTGATCGTGCGGCTCAACATGTCGTTGATGCCGCGGTTCGAGATGTCAGCGAGATTGTGCTCGACGCTCGTCGTCGACTCGAGGTTTTCGCGAATCCGGTCGAAGACGACGATCGTGTCGTTGAGGCTGTATCCGATGATGGTCAGGAATGCGGCGATGATCGGGAGACTGATCTCGAGTTGCAACAGCGTGAAGAATCCAACGGCGATGGCCACGTCGTGGGCCAGCGCGGCGACAGCGCCGGGCGCGTATCGGAGGTCGAATCGGAAAGCGACGTAAACGAGAATACAGAAGAGGGCGACGAGAATCGAGAAGACGCCGCTGTTCCAGAGCTGCTGACCTGCCCGGGGACCGACGGTCTCGAGGCGCTTGATGCCCGCGACCGATCCTTCGGCATCCGGATCGAAGGCATCGGTGGCCTCCTTGAGATTTTTCGTAATGCTCATCTGGAGCCCCTGAAATTCGATGACGTATCGACGGGTCGAACCGGCCGTTCGCGGGTTGATTTCGAGGTCGCTGAGTCCCACGGACTCTTCAATGCTGTCGATGATCCGATCCGTATCGATGTCAGCCCCCTCTTTGAAGGTCAGATCGAGGCGATTGGGATTCTCACCACTCCAGGTCCATTCACTGACATCGCTCTCGGCACGGACGGCCTCGACGACGTCCTCAGCCGTCGTCGTGCCCTCCTTGGTATTGTCCTTGCGCTCCTTCTGATCGACGACCGAGATCTTCTGGGTCTGAATCATGAACTCGTTGGCGCTCGGCTCGCCGTAGCGCTGAACCTTTTCGGGCTCGATGCCGGCGCGCTCGGCGATCTCACGAATATCTCCCGAATTGAGAGACTTCGAGAACTTGACGATCAACTCCGTCCCCCCGCTGAAGTCCGTGCCGTACTTGGGTCCGGGGTAGCCGAAGATGGCCAGAGCACAGAGCACCAACACGATCCCGGACAGGATCGCAAAGGGGCGCTGCTTACCGATGAAATCAATCCGAGTATCGGGATCGATAATGTTGAACATGAGGTGGTCTCCGTCCGCTCGGTCCGCGACGATGCAGCTCGCGGAGATCGGATTCTAACGAATGACGAGTCAGCTCGACGCCCGACAACACGAGTCGAGTCGGGAGCGGGCGTCGAGCCGGTGTAATTGCTCAGATGCTGAGGTCTTGTTGTTCGCTCCGCCACTCGAGCCAGAGGTCGAAGATCAGCCGGGACATGAAGACAGCCGTGAAGAGGGTCGCCACGATCCCGATCAGCAAGGTGACGGCAAATCCTCGAATCGGTCCCGTTCCGTATTGCAGGAGGACGAGCGCCGCGATGCCGGTCGTGACGTTGGCGTCGGCAACCGCCGAGAAGGCCTTGTCGAATCCAGTATTCACCGAATCGATGGCGTTAGAGCCGGCGCGTTGTTCCTCGCGTATGCGCTCGAAGATAATGACGTTGGCGTCGACCGCCATGCCGACCGTCAGAATGATGCCGGCGATACCGGGGAGAGTCAGGGTAGCACCGAGTCCGGCCAGACCGGCCAGAATAAACAGGAAGTTGAACAGCAGCGCGAGGACCGAGACGACACCACTTCCTCGGTAGTAGATGAGCATGAAGAGGATGATCAGCAGGGTTCCCACCAGCAGCGCCCAGCTACTCGACGTGATCGATTCTTGACCGAGCGTGGGCCCGACGGCCGTCTGATACTGGAGTTCGATCGGCGCCGGGAGCGCTCCATGTCGGAGCACGATGACGAGATCCTGAGCCTCCTGCTGGAGCTCCGAGTAGGACCGGAGCGACCCGAGCGTGATCTGAGCGCGTCCCCCGGGAATCGGTTCGTTGATGACGGGCGCACTCTGGACTTCATCGTCGAGCATGATGGCGAATCGCTCGTCGACGTGTTCTCGGGTCAATTTTTCAAACTGCTCGGCTCCTTTTCGGTTGAACGTCAGCGAGACGACCGGTTTCTGGGTCTGCTGGTCGACCGAGACTCGAGCACTCTGGACGCGATCGCCCGTGACCTGAACTTCCTCGAACAGGTAGTAACTCTTCCAGTACGACTGTTCTTTGTCGATGATCTTGTTTTCTCGGTCCTTGTAGACGGGCATGTACTCGTAGCCGATGATGTGATCTTCATCGGTTCTGTCCTCGAAGAATGTTTTGAGGGGGTCTTTTTTCTGGTAGGTGATGGTTCGGAAGTTCCCCGCCTGTCTCAGCACGAAGTCTTGGGGGAGGTCGGAGCGAAACTGATTGAAGAACTGATTGGTTCCCTCGTCGTCGACGAGCCGAAAGACGAGTTGAGCCGTCTGACCGATCAACTCTTTGGCGCGCTGCCGGTCGTCTTCACCGAGTCCCGGGAGCTGCACGACGATGTCCGACTGACCGCGCCGGGTGATCGACGGTTCGGTGACGCCGAGCGAGTTGACGCGCTCTCGGATAGTCTCGATGGCCTGTTCGACGACGAATTTCTTGGTCTCATCGATGTATTCGTCGGACATCTGTAGTCGAACTGTGTTCCCGCCCTCGTCGATGCGATCGAGGTTGGGAAAGTACGACATCATGTCGTCCTGGGTGAGGACGTCCCCCATGTTTTTCTGTCGCGTCTCTCCGTCCTCCTCAATGGTGGTATCCGAGAAGTCGAACGTCGCCCGGATGAAGTAATCGCCCTCTTCGTGGTTGACCTCGACACCGACGTCGGGATGTTGGTCTTTGACTCGAGCCTTGAAGTCATCCTTCATGCGATCGAGCTTCTCCTGCATGGCTTTGTCGACCAGCACCTGGTACTGGAGCAGCAGCCCACCCTGGAGGTCGAGTCCCAGCGTCAGAGGCGTCCCCTGCTTCATGATCCACTGGGCAAAGCCCCCGTCCTCCCGGGGGGTGACTTCTTGGCCCTGGTCTTTGAGCGTCTGCTCGCGCTCGGCCGACACCACGTTGCGGTCGAGCTGACCATCGGAGAAGTAATCGGCCAGCGTCGGGCCCAGCCCATAGAGCGCCAGCAGAATAACGACAGTGACGATACCCCACTTGTAGACGGTGTTCATATCCCGAAACTCCGTTCGGTGTGAATGTGACTCGCGAGCGACCCTCGAGACGGGACGCGAGGAGGACGAGGCTCGGGGCCTCAGTCGTCTGTCTCCTCGTCCGAGTCCTCGTCGTCGGACCCGATGTAGTCAGATTCCGGGCCCTGGATCTGTTCGCGGAGGATGTCGACTCGATGATCGCGACTGATCTGAAGCTGAACCGTATCGTCGTCGACCGCCGTGATTTCCCCGATGAGTCCCCCGGCCGTCACGACGCGATCGCCCACTTTGAGTGATTTGAGAAATTCTTCGTGCTCTCGCTGCTTCTTCTGCTGGGGACGAATCAGGAAGAACCAGAAGATCAGGAAGATCAAAAGGAGTGGGATGAGCTGGACGAAAAAGCTCCCGCCTCCTCCACCCCCGCTCTGTGCAATGATGGTCAATTCCAACATGGGGTCGCAAACCGTGCGTCATGGAGTCGACCCGCCTCGCTCCTCTCGAGCGACATACCTCGGACGGGTGATTGATTGAATGCCCCGATTCCCGATAGCTCGCCGGCGTTCGACGGGGCGTCGGGGTAGGGCTCGCCGCGATCGGCCCTGCGCTCGAACGCGCTCCATCGGCTTTCGCCATCGCAGACGATCGAACATGAGAAGACGGGGCGAACCCCTCGAACGAGAGGTTCAACGTCTCGCAGAAGAGGCGAGCACTGAAACGAAATACCGGATAGCAATCCCATCCGGCGAGGTCAAGAGTCTGTCGGAAACCGTCTTGCGAGCCACCGCGCCACCCCGTCTTCGCGATGCAGTCCTCGGTCGGTCGGCCGATAATGGCTCCTCTCTTCACACAGCACCCCCCGGTCGACGAGCTGGTCGAGGGCCTCGCGAGCCCACTCGAGCTGTCGAGACGACACGGCTCCTTCGAATTGATGTCGCAGGACGTCCATCTCGAGCCCCCGGGTGGTGCGCATCGCGAGCGAGAGGCGCTGCAGGAGATACTCGGATGGCTCGATCGACTCGTCGCAACCGCTATCGGCAGGCGAGGCCAGATACGTCTCGAGATCGGCCGGATTCACCCGGCGCACGACGCCGGACGAGGGAGCGATCGTCAAGCTGTGGGCCCCCATGCCGAGACCGAGATACTCACCGCCCGTCCAGTAGAGTGTCGTATGCCGCGAGGCGCCTTCGCGACGCGCAAAACTCCCGATCTCGTGACGCTCGAAGCCCTGCTTGCGCCAGGTATCGGCGGCCATCTCGAGCATCTCGAGGCGTTCGTCCGACGAGGGTCGAGCGAGATCGTCGGCGTCTCGCTCCCCCATCGGAGTCGAGTCGTCGAGCTCGAATTCGTACGCGGTGACGTGTGTCAGGGGATCGAGCGCGGCGATGGCGTCGACGTCCCGTCGCCAGGTCGACAGGGATTGGCCGGGCACGCCGAACAGAAGATCGCATCCGACCCGGAGCGCATCTCGATCGAGGCTGATCGCGAGCGTCTCTTCGGCCCGGGACGGATCGTGACGTCGACCGATTCGTTCGAGTATGTCGGTCTGGAAACTCTGCACCCCGATGTTGAGGCGATCGATGCCGAACGCCTGCCACGCATCGAGCGTGCCCCCGTCGATGTCACACGGATTGGCTTCGAGTGTGACGTCGAGGGACGCGAGCTCGATATCTCGAGATACGCGCTGAAGGACGTGCTCGAGCGCGTCCGTCTGCCAATGCGAGGGGGTTCCACCCCCGATGTAGAGAGAACGCACGTCGCGCCCCTTCAATACGTGACGCCGGGCCTCGTATTCATCGATGAGCGCATCGGCGTACGCGAAATGACGCGAGGTCGTGTGATCGGGATCGACGTCGACGGGGTAGTTACAGTAGGGACACTTCGCCCCACAGAACGGAACGTGGAGATAGAGACCGACGGGGCGATCGGGTCGGGGAGCCGGAGGGCTCATCTCACTTGCGCCGCACGGTGACATCGATCGCTCCCTCGCGACTGTAAATCTCGACGTTCTGTCCATCGAGCTGGATGTCGCTGGGAGCGTGGGAGGATGGCTTCGACGTGTCGGCGAGACGCTCCCAGTCGGCCGTCCCCCAGGGACGGGGGACGTGGTAGTAATATTTGAAATCCGAAGGGTCGAGCGCCTTCTCCGATCCCGATTCGAGCACGTCGACTCGCGCCAGATACCGATGGTCGAGGGCGATGCGAACGTCGTGCCAGTCGAGCGTGCCGACGTTGTCGAGGGCGAAGGTTTTTTCGTCGAGATTCTGAATTTCCTTTGACTCGAAGACGGCTTCGAGCCCTCGAGCCTGCCAGATGCCGATGGCCGCCCAGGCGATACTCAGTCCCACGATCGCCAGGTACATGCTCACCACAAACATCTTCTGCGAGCGGTATCGGGTCCCGCTGCGAAAGAGCGATTCGACGACCTCGTTGATCTCGTCGAGTTTACTCAAGGTCGACCTCGCTGCCTACTCGGATCGAGGACACAACACGACTTCGAAGATGCCTCGTTCATCCCAAACATGTATAGGTCGAGGACGAGCTTCCGGCAAGAGGTTTCGCATCTCGGCGATGACGGAGACGGACGAGAGTCGTCCTCCGAGCGCACGACTCGCGGACGGTCGGAGTGCGGTTCCGGCGTCTCGTCCGATCGCTTTGAATGCTGACTCACCAATCATTCGACGCGCCATCTTGACAGGATTTTCGCTCCGGGTTTATGAACGCTCAGCATTCGATCGGGATGACTCATATTGTCGAAACAGCCCCCCGACCGTTCAATCCCCAGCATGCATGCACGCCCCGCTCGTGCCATCATGGTACGATCTCAGGAGGGTGGATGGATGAGACTCGAACCGATACGGACTGATGCACGAGGCACTCGAGACGACCGATGCACCCGGTGGAGCTGCGGCGTTTTATGACGTCGACGGCACATTGATCCAGACCAACGTCGTCCACGCATACGCCTACTACGCCATCAACTCGCCGAGCCTGCTGAGACGCATCTCGAGCGTCGCGAGTCTGGTCGCGGGGCTGCCGCTGTACTGGATCGCCGACAAATTCGACCGCCGGACCTTCAACGAAGCCTTCTACAGCCGCTACGAGGGCTTCAGCAAGGATCGACTCGTGCTGGTCGGCGAGGAAGTCTTCGAGAACGTCATCCGCCCGAATCTCTACGACGGCGCCGAAGATCTCTTCGAGCGGTCGGGCGATCGAGGATGCGACCGAGTGCTCGTCACCGGGGCGCTCGAGGAAATCACCGAGCCGCTGGCCGACTACCTGGGGGCCGACGCATACGTCGCCAACCGCCTCGAGTACAAAGACGGCGTCGCCACCGGCAACCTGCGCAAGCCGATGATGGCCGGGGCGAACAAGGCGCTCTGGATTCGACGGTACTGCGAGGACGAGGGCTACGACCTCGATCAGTGCTTCGCCTACGCCGACAGCGGCTCCGACATTCCGATGCTCTCGGTGGTCGGCCATCCGTGCGCCGTCAATCCCGATTTCGAACTCAAAAAGACCGCCCGCTCGTACGAGTGGCCGGTCCTGAACTTCGATTGATTCGACCCGACCGACGAGGATACGACCGATGAGCCGACAGTCGACGACCTCTCCCCACGTCCGGATCCTCGAGGAGGACTCGCCGCCGCGGATGCTCCACTACGGCGAGGGTTTTTTGCGAGAGCCTCTTCCGGCGGGGACGCGCGTCCTCTATCCGAAACCGCCGATGGAGCCGGTCGACGATCGAGAGGCCGCGATTCGCTACGCCATCAACCATCCCGAGGGCGACGATCCGCTGTATACCCAGCTCGAACCCGGGATGAAGGCTACGATCGCGATCGACGACATCAGCGTACCCCTGCCGCCGATGAAGACGCCCGACGTGCGGCAGACCATTCTCGAGGTGCTCCTCGAGGAGCTCGACAAGCACGGCGTCGAGGACGTCGAGATGCCGATCGCCCTGGCGCTGCATCGCCGCATGACCGAGGACGAGATCGAGCGCATGGTCGGGTCCGACATCTTCGACAAGTACTACCCCGACCAGCTCTACAACATGGACGCCGAGGACGATGACAACATGGTCCTCCTCGGGGAGACCGACTACGGCGAGGAGGTCGAAGTCATTCGGCGCGTCGCCGAGAGCGATCTCCTGATCTATGTCAACGTCAACTTCGTGCCGATGAACGGCGGTTACAAGTCGATCGGCACCGGACTCTCCGGGTATCGCTCGATCCAGCACCACCACAATCCCCAGACGATCCGCGACTCCGACTCCTACATGGACCCGCCCGAGTCCGCCCTCTACGACGCCAACGAGCGGATGGGCGAGACGCTTAAAGATCATGTCGACGTCTTCCACGTCGAGACGGCGCTCAACAACAAGATGTTCGACGACCCGTTGATGTTCATGGCCCGCCCTGAGGAGGAGTGGTCGAGCGCCGACGAGATGAAGTTCAAGTCGATGAAGTGGGCGACCGACAAGGCGCCGGAGGCGGCCAAGCACAAGGCCTTCCACTCGATTCCGGCCGATTACGGCGTCATCGGCGTCTCAGCCGGCGATACGGAGCCGGCCCACGAGAAGACGCTCGACCAATGCTGGCAACAGCACGCCGTCGAGGTCGATGGCCAATCCGACGTCGTCATCTACGGCATTCCCTACGAGAGCCCCTACAACGTCAACTCGATTCTCAATCCCCTCCTCGTGCGAGTGATGGCGCTCGGGTACTTCTTCAACATGTACCGCAACAAACCTCTCGTCAAAGAGGATGGGACGCTGATCATCACCCATCCCTGCCACGACGAGTTCCACAGCGAACATCACCCGAGTTACATCGAATTTTTCAACCGCTGTCTCCCGAAAACCCGGGATGCCGGAGAACTCGCCCACCGATGGGAGGAGGAGTTCGCCAACAATCCCAATTATATCGAGATGTACCGCCGAGAGAACGCCTATCACGGCGTCCATCCTTTTTATATGTGGTACTGGGCTGAAAACGGCGCCCAGCACGTCGGTCGCGTCATCGTCGTCGGGGCTCAAAACGATCACGTCCCCGAGCGGCTCGGATGGGAGTCGGCCGACAACATGCAGCAGGCCCTGCGGATGGCGCGCCGCGAACACGGGACGGACCCGGACATCTCGATGATGCATCACCCGCCGTACATGGTGGCGGATGTTCAGTAAGTTCGAAATCTTTGAGCTTTCGATCCTTTGAGTTGGCGTCGGACGTGGAGACTCGCACCCATCCACCGAGACGCCAGCGGACGCGCGACGAGTGACGCCCATGGATATCCAGCCCAATGAGACAGAATGGTCCGCCGCGGAGACCTTCGAGGGTCGCTCCGTGCTGATCACCGGAACGACGGGGTTTCTCGGCAAAGTATTCGCCTCGATGCTGCTCCGCTATCACCCGGGCGTCGAACAGGTGTACCTCGTCATCCGGTCGCGATCGGAGACGTCGGCCCGCGAGCGGTTCGAGACCCAGATTGCAACCTCGCCGGCCTTCGATCCCATCCGCGAAATCTACGGCGAAGCCTTCGGGGAGTTCCTCGACGAGACGGTGACCGTCATCGACGGGGACATCACCTCCGATCATCTGGGAATCGACGACGAGGATAGAGCTCGGACGATCGCCGACGACCTCGACGTGATGGTCAACTCGGCGGGGCTGACGAACTTCAACCCGAATCTCGAGAGCGCGCTCTCGATCAACACCCTCTCCCAGCGGAAGTTTCTGGAGTTCGCCGATCTGGCCGACGCCCCGCCGGCATATCTGCATGTCTCGACCGCATTCGTGGCCGGCAATCGCTCGGAGCGCATCCCCGAGACCTTCCCCGGGCCGACCGACTACCCGCGCTACGACGATCTGGGCGTCGAGTACGACGCTGAGCGCGAGATCGAGGACTGTCTCGGGATGATCGAACACGCCGAGGCGCTGGCCGACGACCAGGAGCGCCAGAGCGACTTCGCCGCTCGAGCCCGCGAGTCGCTCCGCGAGGACAACATCCCGCCCTCCGACGAGGCGGCCTTCGAGCGCGAACGGGACCGCATCAAACGCCGCTGGCTCCGCGATCACCTCTCCAGCGAGGGGCTCGAGCGCGCCGAACACTGGGGCTGGCCCAATATCTACACCTACACCAAGTCGCTCGGCGAGCGCGTCCTGGCCAACCACGCCGACGAGTTCGACATCTCCATCGCGCGACCGGCCATCATCGAGAGTTCCATCTCGTATCCCGAACAGGGCTGGATCGAGGGCGTCAACACGAGCGGTCCGCTGTCGTACATCATGTTCAAGGGCCATCGATTCACCCCGGTCCAGGAACACATGGCCGTCGACCTCATTCCGGTCGATTTTGTCGCGGGCAACCTGATGGCCATCACGGCGGGCCTGCTCCGCGACCGGGCCCACGACGTCTACCACATCGGATCGAGCGACCGGAATCCGCTCTCGTCGCACCGCCTCGTGGAGCTGACTCAGCTCGGCAACCGGAAGGCGGCCGACGACTCGACCGACATCTCGATGCTCGAACACTTGATGGCCAAGACGTCGACGAGCGTGCCGGTCGAGAAGGGGACCTTTTACAACGTATCGGCGCCTCGCCTCCGACAGGTCACCGAGGGCGCCGGCAAACTCCTCGACAAGGTGCCGACCGAATCGCTGGGTGGGGTCGGGAAGGCGATCGAATCGGTCAAAAGGGGCGTCGAACAGGCCAACAAGACGGCCAAGGCCAGTGAGAAGCTCTTCGAGATGTTCATCCCCTTCATCTGCGACAACGCTTACGTCTTCGAGTCGCAGAACATCGAGGAGTTGACCGCTTCGCTGCCCGAACCCGAACGCCAGCGCTACGGGCCTCGCATCGACGACCTCGACTGGCGCGACTACTGGGCACGCAACCACGTCCCGGCACTGGCTGAAACCATCTATCCCCGCGTCGAGGACAAGCTCCGCCGAAGCTCCCGCGACGCCCACGAATACGACAACCTCCTCGAACTCTTCGAGGCCGGCACGGTCCACCACGAAGACGAGGTCGCGCTCCAGCACCACGACGGCGGCATCGTCGAGCGATACACCTACGCCGACCTCGACGCACGCGCCGATTGCGCCGCTCGACTGCTCCGGGCCGAGGGCGTCGAGGAGGACGTCCCCGTCCTGCTGGCCGGTGAGAATCGTCCCCAGTGGGGCATGGCGTACTTCGGGATCCTGCGGGCCGGCGGCATTGCCGTCCCGGTCGAACCCGACTCGACGGTCGAGGAGTTCGTCAACTTCATCCGCTCGAGTCGCGCCCGAGTCGTCGTGTTGAGCGATCGCATCGCCGACGACGTGGCCGACGACTTGCGCGAACGACTCGCCGACGAGGGGCTCCCGGCGACGATCCTGACGCTCGATCAGCTCACGACGCCGGCGCTCGAACCGGCCGACGCCGCCGACGGCGGTCGAATTCAGACGCTCGACCCCGAGGTCGACCGCGACTGGGAGCCCAAAGAGGCGCTGATGCAGCAAGCCCAGGATGGTTCCCAATTGGCGAGCCTCATCTACACCTCGGGGACGACCGGCGAGCCCAAGGGGGTCATGCTCACGCACGACAACTTCACGAGCCTGCTGGCCAACCTCGAGTCGGTCTTCGAGATCGACGAGTCGGACGAATTCGTCAGCGTCCTGCCGCTGCACCACACCTTCGAGTTCGCCTGCGGTTTCTTGCTTCCGATCTCGAAGGGCGCCACCATCACCTATCTCGACGAGCTGTCGGGCGAGGAGTTGACCTCGGCGCTCCAGACCACCGAGGCGACGGCGCTGGTCGGCGTGCCCGCCCTCTGGGAGCTACTCCACCGGCGCATTCAGGGCGCCATCGACGACGCGCCCGAGCCTCTGGACACGATCCTGCGCTGGCTCCAGAACACCAATCGCACGCTCCGCGAGACCTTCGGTATCAATCTCGGTTCGACACTCTTCGGGCCCGTCCACGAGGCCCTCGGTGGCAACATGCGCTATCTCGTCTCCGGCGGTGCCGCCCTGCCCGGCGAGATCCTGGAAAGCTTCTACGGCCTCGGGTTCGATCTCTACGAGGGCTATGGCCTGACCGAGGCATCTCCCGTACTGACGGTCAATCGTCCCGACGAGGGGCTCGAACCCGGCAGTGTCGGTCGACCCCTTCCAGAGATCGAGGTCGAGATCGATGACCCGGACGAGGATGGCGTCGGCGAAATCGTCGCCAAGGGACCGAACGTCATGGAGGGCTATCTGGACCTCGAGGAGAAGACCGCCGAAGTCCTCGACGATGGCTGGCTGCGAACCGGCGACGTCGGGCGCATCGACCGCGACGGACGACTCGAGATCGTCGGCCGCGAAAAGGAAGTCATCGTCACCTCCGGCGGCGAAAACGTCTATCCCGACGAACTCGAGGATTTCTATGGCGACCACGAGGCGATCGACGAACTCTCGATCGTCGGCCTCCCCGACGACTCCGGAAGCGAACGCGTCGCCTGTCTGGTTCGTCCCGACGTCTCCGAAACGGTCGACGCCGAGACGATCGCCGAGGCCCAGGACGACATCCGCGAGTGGTTTCGCGTCCAGGGGAGCCGAACCGCCTCGCACAGGCGAGTCCGAGTCCTGCGATTCTGGTACGACGACTTTCCGAGAACGGCAACCCGCAAGATCCAGCGTACCGAGGTCGTCGACCTCCTCGAGAAGATGCTCGAGACCGAGCGCGCCGAGGCCGAAGCCCGCGCCGACGAGGAGAACGACTCCGAGTGGGCCCGACTCCACGCCACGCTCGCTCAGCTCGCCGACTGCTCGCCCGACGACGTTCACGGCGAGACCCACCTCTACGAAGATCTGGGCTTCGACAGCCTGATGTTCGTCGAACTGGCGAGCATCCTCGAAAACCGCGGCTACCGGGTCTCGGCCGAACAGCTCGGCGACCTCCAGACCGTCGACGACATGCGCGATCTCCTCGGCGACCCCAACCCCGAGGAGGCCGACGCCCACACCGAAACCACCGCGCTGGCCGAGACCGAGGAGACGACCCACGAACGAACTGACGAGTGGAACGTCCCGCCCTGGCTGGCTCGCCCCGGCAAGGAGGCGCTCGGCATGGCTCAGATGAGCGCCTACGAGCATCTGTTCGATGTGAAGGTCAGCGGCCGCTCGAACATCCCCCGCAACAACCCCAACGTCATCGTGGTCGCCAACCACTGCAGCCACCTCGACATGGGGTTGATCAAGTACGCACTCGGCGATTACGGCAAGGGCATCCGGGCGCTGGCAGCCGCCGACTACTTCTTCGGCACGCCGGCCCGCAAAACCTACTTCAAACACTTCACCAACCTCGTCCCCGTCGAACGCTCCGGATCGCTCCGAGAGGCGCTTCGGGAGGCCAACCGGGCGATCGAGCGCGGCGAAAAGCTCCTGCTCTTCCCCGAGGGGACGCGCTCGACCGACGGCAAGATCCACGATTTTCAGAGCGGGCTCGGCTATCTGGTCTCGACCTGGGAGGTCGACGTCCTGCCGCTGTATCTCGACGGCACCTACGATGCCTTGCCGAAGGGACAGAGTCTGCCATCGCCGACCCAGCGGGATCTCGGCGTCCACATCGGCGGCGTTCTCGGAGCCGACGATCTCCAATCGGCGACCGCCGACCGCGAGGGACGCGAGCAGTTCGCCGCTATGAGCAACCACGTCCGCGATACGGTGTTGTCGCTGCGCGACCAGGCCCACCGCAGCGAGACGGCGCCCGACCTGGAGCCGCTCTTTGCGGAGCTGACCGAGAACTTCGAACCCGGCGAGGCCAACGGCGAGGCCAGCTACTACTTCAGCCTCGGCGACATCGCCGACCAGAAGTGGAGCGTCGTCGTCGACGGCGAAGAGTGCCACATCCAACAGGGCAAACCCGACGGCGGCCGCGCCGACTGCGTCGTCAAAACCTCGCCCGACATGTTTCACAAGATCGTCCGCGAAGGCTACATGCCCTCGATGGACGAGTTCTTGAGCGGTGACATCAAGACCAACGACCCCGACATGTTGAGGGACTTCCAGTCGACCTTCATCGACGACGAGATGTAGAGGGAAGCGCGAGACGGTCGATGACCGCCACAGCTCTCTCATTCGGGTTCGTACGTCACCAACGTCCTTACCGCGAGCTCACCGCCGTCCTGGCGATAGACCCAGCGACAGAAGATCGGCGGCAAATCCGAGTGAGCCCGGAAGAGCACGCCGAACGAACCATCCCCCTCGGGATCGGCGACGACTTCGGGTATCTGGATCGTCTCTTGTGCAAGGTCGCTTTGGACGAAATTGTTCCAATCATCCGGAAGTTCGTCGCTGTCGAGTTAAAGCGTAGCATCGTCGCCCATGGTGCCTCCGGGTGAGACGATCACGTCGAATTGGGGCCGCCTCAGTCCATTGGCCTCGAGGGGGTCGGTCTTCAAATCGTACCGCAGTCTTTCGGTATCCTCGCTCGAGATCTCGACCTCGGCGATCTCGACCCGATTCCGCACCACCTCCCCGCTCCGTTCGATATGGTCGCCATCCGGCCCCGTCAGACGATACTCCCGCGCCCACACCCACCCCGGCCGTTCGGGGTATCCCCCCTTCAAGAAAATGCGTATGATCCTGTCGACCGGACATGACTCGGTCCCCTCGTCCGGCACGGTGTGACGCTCGAACGACGGCGCCGCACAGAAACACGCCCTCGCCACGTCTGGCATCGCACACACCCCGACCGCCAGCACAGTCAGGAGGAGGGCAAGTTTGATAGGATGGAGGTATCCGTTTCCGACGTTGGATGTCGAGAGAGTCAAATAATGCATGTCTGATAGACCTCTTTTCGATCCTCTTCGATGGGTGCCGGAGGAAGCCGGCAACCGGGAACGTACAGGTTCAAAAAATAGCGCCCCCTAAACAAGGGCGCTCCAAGGATCTCTTCCCCTGTCACGGGCTCGAATTCACCCACCAACCGGGTTGCCACGAAATGCTGAGAAAGAAGTCGCCGATAACCTCGATTTCCGTACTGTGGTGCGATGGGCACATATGCTATGTGTTCAAATGCGAACACACATCGTGACTCCGAGCTTTTAAAGGGTTCAAATCATGTTCTCGGATGTGTATTCGCTATCGGCGTTGATCGGGTGGATGGCGGGCGGAGCGCTCCTCGTCGTGGCTGGAGGATGCAACCCCTTCGAGACCAATCCGACATCGCTGCAGTACCAATCGCCCGATCGCGGTTGCAGCGACAGCAGCGAATGTTCGAGCAATCGCGTCTGTCGATGGATCAGCGAAAGGGGGCGAAATCTGTGTGTCGCTCGAGATGCCAACTGCCAATCGAGCGACGACTGTGGGGGCAATCGGGCCTGCCTCTCGGGATACTGTCTCGAGACCGAGGGGGAGATGGAGACGCCGGATGCGTCTTCGGGGGAGGAGACCGGCGGAGATACCACGCTCGATCATCGAGACACGGTCGCAAGTCGAGACGTTCGGGGCGATCGAGGGGATGCTCGACCAGATGCCCGAGACGCCAATGGCCGCCCCGACACTCGAGATGGCAGCGCAAACGCCGACGCAAGCGCCGACGTCTCCGACATCGAGGAGGCTGAGCCCGCCCCAGATGTTCAAGACGCTTCGAAGACCGACGTTCAGAATGGGCAGGATGCCGACATGATCTCCGACGTCGGGGATGGCCGGGATGTCGAATCGCCTTCGGATACTTCAGAGAGAGACACGAGTCCCGATATTCAGGACACCCAGGGGAGCGACACCAACCTCGATACGGGGGATGCAGACACCGAGGACGCGAAAGAAGACATCCAGGACGGTCAGAGCGATACCACGGGGCGGGATACTTCGGATATCGGCGACGCCACTGACACCGGACATGGTACGGGAGGGAGTTTCCCCAGACAGATCGGGCCGTCCAATCGTACGAGTACGAGCGGCGCTTGCTCAGATCAGGTCGGTATCCAAGGTATTGCCACGGATGACCAGGGACACGTGTATGTGACAGGAGGTATCAGGGGAGCATGGGGAGGTCAGTCATCCTCGGCAAAAGTGGACGTGCTGGTGGCTAAATACGACCAGAACGGAAGCCGCAAGTGGGCCACGCGACTCGGAGGGGACAAACAAGACATCGGGTACGATATCACAGTGGATGACACTCAAGATAAAGTATACGTCGTGGGGGAAACTCGTGGAGACTGGCTCAGTCCATCCACGGGACATCGCGATGGTTTTATCGTGCAGCTCGGCTCCTCGAAAGGGAATGTCAAATGGAATAAAGTCGTGGCTACTACAAACTCAAATAGCGGTATTTACGACCGACTGGTAGGAGTCGCCACTGGAGCCGGTCGAGATGCCGTGTATGCAGCAGGCCACGTCTCGGGAAGCATTGAAAATGCCACACACAAGGGCAAGGTCGATGCGGCACTCATCAAATACGATGGGACAAATGGAAGTCGAAAGTGGGCCCAAACCATCGGTTCGAGTCAATGGGACAAAGGGCTCGGAGTCGCTACCGATCGCCAGGGAGGCATATACATGGTGGGCCACGTGACAGATGCCTCCAGTAACACGAGTGGACAAGATCGAGACAGTTTCGTCGCCAAATACAACGAAGATGGGTCTCTCGCGTGGCGGCAGGCCCATCAATCAATGATCACCTCGAACGGGGACGAAACGCTCCATGCGGTTGAGACCTTCTCGCCCAACACTTCTTCCAAGGAGCATGTTTATGTCGGAGGATTCATCGAAGTCGATAATGGGCAATCCAAGAGACATCGAGACGCCGTTATTGCCGAATTTACAACTAGCGCGACACATCAAAAGACGTCGAAAATTGGGAAGAACCAAAGAGATATGG
>JAQCND010000268.1 GCA_028274765.1 Bradymonadaceae bacterium | reverse complement strand
GGCGGGTTCTTTGGTGCCCAGCACGGGGGCATCGACAAAGTCGATATCGCGTTCATCGGCGAGGGCGGCGAAATCGTCGGTGTCGGCAGCAGCGACCGTGCTCATCTGAAGCCAGGTGGGGCCGCCGGATAGTGTGTCACTCAGCCCCTCGGAGCGCTCGAGGACGTCTCGGACCGCATCGCCATCGGCGACCATCGTGATCCAGTAGTCGGCCTCTCGAGCGACATCGGTCGGTGTATCGGCGAGGGTGGCCCCGTTGTCGACGAGCGGTTTGGCCTTCGAACGCGTTCGATTCCAGGCGGTGACGTCGTGTCCGGCCTCCAGCCAGCAGCGCGTCATGGCGCGTCCCATAATTCCCGTGCCGACCAATCCGATGTGAGCTGTCTCCGTCATGTCGAGATCCTCCGTGTCAATTGGGATGGCATCCAGCCAGCGTCAGCGGCATCGATCCAGAAAGTAAACAGCCATGTCTCGATCAACACCCCGGAACGCTGACTTTTGAACTCGACCGACGACACAGCGCTGCCAGACGGACACGGTCCGACATCCTCCGACAGCTCGCGATCTCGCCCCCGTCGACGCAACAGATCCGGTGCATCCGCCGACGATCATACATGGAGGGGGATGCGGCGAGCTGTCAGGTGCGTGGAAGGAGTGAGCCGCGAATCGTAGCGCCCCATCGGCGTTCGACTCTACCCCTCTCGAACGACTGGCCGGTCTGCGGCGGGCGGCACGCACGGGCGTGCCGGAGGGTTGTTAAGGCGAAGTGCATCTCGAGTTCGACAAGTAGACGAATTTGGCCCGCGAATTCGAGTGCAGTGCGGACATCGGCTTGGCCCGGGATTCCGGAGGACAATCGCATTGGAGCCATGTCTCTCCAGATACAAGCCGGCTGGGATCCGTCGCTCCAGCAGTCGGCCAAGCTTCACGCCCGGTGACGCCCCTTTGGAGCGCCGGCCCCCTTGCTGGCTGATCGCCGAGCGACTCTTTTTGAGAGGAGTGAGGCGATAAGACGAATTCCGAAGGAGGAGCGTCTTGTCGTGTTGTTGATACGTTTAGTGCGATCCCCCTGTAGAGATCCGTTTCCCTCCTTTGAAGTGCATTGGACACTCCTGTAGTAATAACGATTGTCCGCGACAGACTCGAATGTTCAGTGTATCGTCTCCCGACTGACATTATGCCGACAAGCTTACCATCTGAACATGCCCGACTCGTTCGAGTGACGCTGGCTCTGCTCGTGGGAGCGAGTGTCATGGGGCTCGCCCTCGAGGCCCGGAGCGCCTGTGACGATCCCCAGGTCATTCGCCACGTGTTTCCCTCGGAGGACTCGCCGCTCCCCCCCGACGTCACCTTCACGTTCGAGATCAACTTCGACCACGAGGTCTCACTGACGCGGACCTCGGATGGCTCGACCGTGATGCTCGAGCGAGAAAAGCGGCGGGGAGCGGCCAAGAGGCGCGACATCTACACCTACGAGCCCCAACAACCCCTTGCGCCGGGCGAATATCAATTGACGAGTACACCTGAATCGGCGGCGCCCCAGCTTTCCGAGCAGACGTGGACGTACGTGGTCGAACCCGATGCCTCTTCGTCCGCGCTCCCCGACAACCTGGTGTTCTCCTTCTTCGGCGTCGTCGAAATGAACAACGGATTCGCAGGAGGGGGCGAATGCCGACGCAGTGCGGGCGACCATTTCGTGGAGATGCGAGCACCCGGACTGGGTTCGGACGAGGAGGCCCCTCCGATGGTGGACGTCGAGTTTCGTGAACGTCGAGCGTCCGACTCGCCCGGCGAAACCAGTCGCGAGATCTTCGTAGGAGAGGGCGTCACCGATCAGCTATCCAACGGCACCTTCTCCCGCAACAAGTTTGTGGGGTTCACGCCGGCGTGTGTGACGTTCACGGCGTACTCGGGCGACCGCACGAAGCAAGTGGACGTGGAGACGTGCGAATTCGATCGCTGTGAGTTTGAAAGCGATGCAACCGTCGTTGGCGATGATTTCGACTGGACTCAGATTCCGGCATGCCAGCAGGGGAGTCATCCCGGACGCGATGCCGGCATGGGGGGTGATACGAGCGATGCGGGCGAGGGTAACCGGCCAGACGACACGGGTCTCGGCACCGATCCCGGGGACGCACACTCGGGTCCGGGCCCCCGTGGCGACGTCGCCCGAGACGAGGGCGACACGAGCTCTCGAGAGAATCGGAGTGACACCGAAACCCACTGGAGTGGAGGAGATACGTCATCGACCTCCTCGTCGTCGACATCCAACAACGGGTGTAGCGTCGTATCGAATCACGACGGTTCACTTCCGGATGGAGCGTTCATGGTGTGGATGATGATACTCGCGGGGCTCGGAGCGGCAAAGGGGAAACGGCGCCGCGACTGGTGGGTTTTGGGATGACCATACAACTTCTGTTCGGGAGTCCTTCGGAGAGCGTCGGCGGCCAGCCGACGTAACCGTCTCCCTCGAGCCGGTGGTGGGGCCCCCTGGCCTGTCGGTCTCCCTGGCTACTCGCGCGTCCCACATTGAAGACGGACAGAGCGACGAAACAGCGTTGAACCGAGAGTTTATTTCAAAACGCCTTCCCTCTTCGACTCAAGTCGGGTAGACGGAGCCGATCCGGACTACATCCGAGGTTTGGTCCCCAGATTTGACAGGACGGTCCCAGTCGGTGATGGCCTCCCTCGAGCCACCTGTCGGACGAGCTTTCAGCTGGCACAACAGCTCAACTCGTCGACGTCCCGGTCGAAGGTTAGAGCGGCCAGTCGAATCCCCTCCGACCGCGTCAGGTAGGGGTGGAGCAGGTCGGTCAGTTCCTCGGTCGTCGTCTCGTGTCGGATGGCGACGGCGAGTTCCATGAGGAGTTCGCTGCCCTCCGGGGCGAGAATGCGTCCGCCGAGGATTCGGTCCGTCTCGTGGTCGCGGACGAGTCGAATGAAGCCCCGCGTATCCTGGGCGGCCAGAGCGTGTGGCACCTCCGACAGCGAGAGCGTGGTGGCTTCGGGGGCGTATCCCGCCGATCGGGCTTCGTCG
>JAQCND010000266.1 GCA_028274765.1 Bradymonadaceae bacterium | reverse complement strand
TAGGACTCGCGGAGCAGAGTCGAGCTGGTCACGCCCGGCACTTCGACCGGATACTGGAAGGCCATGAAGATGCCGTCCTGCGAGCGTTCCTCGGGCTCGTCGTCGAGGATGCTTTCACCCTCGTAGACGATGTTGCCCTCGGTGATCTCGTATTCGGGGTGGCCGGCAATGATCTTGGCGAGCGTACTCTTGCCGCTGCCGTTCGGGCCCATCACCGCGTGGATCTCCCCGAAATCGATCTCAAGGTCGACGCCGCGCAGGATCTCGGTCCCGTCTTCGGCTTGAACGTGAAGGTTGTCGATCTCCAATAGCATTCGTGCGTACCTCTTGTAGTTTGCCTTGAATCCAAGATAAAGTAGTTCGGAAACATGAGCTTTCGAGCATGAATGGCACGTCGACCGACCCGCCCGAGCCGGCCGACGCAACTCATCGAGCGGCATTAACCGACGGCCCCTTCGAGCTCGATACCGAGCAGCTTTTTGGCCTCGACGGCGAACTCCATCGGCAGCTCCTGGAAGACCTCTTCACAGAAGCCGCGGATGATCATCGAGATGGCGTCCTCTTCGTCGAGTCCGCGCTGCTGGAGGTAAAAGAGCTGCTCCTCGCCGATGCGCGAGGTGCTGGCCTCGTGCTCGACCTGGGCGTCGTCGTTCTGGACGTCGATGTACGGGAACGTATGCGCCCCGCACTCCTGGCCGATGAGCATCGAGTCGCAGACCGAGTAGTTCCGGGCGTTGTCGGCGCGCGGCGTCACTTTGACCTCGCCGCGGTAGCTGTTGTCGGACTCACCGGCCGAGATGCCCTTGGAGATGATCTTGCTCCGGGTGTTTTCCCCGAGGTGGATCATCTTGGTGCCGGTGTCGGCCTGCTGGTGGTTGTTGGTCAACGCCACCGAATAAAATTCGCCGACGCTGTTGTCGCCCTTCAGCACGCAGCTCGGGTACTTCCAGGTGACCGCCGAGCCGGTCTCGACCTGGCTCCACGAGATCTTGGAGTTGTCGCCCCGGCATTCGCCGCGCTTGGTGACGAAGTTGTAGACGCCACCCTCGCCATCTTCGTCGCCCGGATACCAGTTCTGGACGGTCGAGTACTTGATCTCGGCGTTTTCTTTGGCGACCAGCTCGACGACGGCCGCGTGCAGCTGATTCTCGCTGTACTGCGGCGCCGTGCAGCCCTCGAGGTAGCTGACGTAGGCATCGTCCTCGCAGACGATCAGCGTCCGCTCGAACTGCCCCGTGTGCTCCGCGTTGATGCGGAAGTAGGTCGACAGCTCCATCGGACACTCGACGCCCTCCGGGACGTAGACGAACGAACCGTCCGAGAAGACCGCCGAGTTGAGCGAGGCGTAGAAGTTGTCCGTGTACGGCACGACCGTGCCGATGTGATCGCGCACGATCTCCGGGTAGTCCTGAGCGGCCTCGGAGATCGAGCAGAAGACGACGCCGGCTTCCTCGAGGCGCTCCTGGAAGGTCGTCGCCACCGAGACGCTGTCGAAGACGGCGTCGACGGCGACATTCTGGAGCATCTTCTGCTCCTCGAGAGGGATCCCGAGCTTCTCGTAGGTCTCAAGGATCTTGGGATCGACCTCGTCGAGACTCTCCTTCTGCTCGTCCTCGTCCTTCGGCGCCGAGTAGTAGCGCATGGCGTCGAAGTCCGGCGTCTCGTGGTCGGTATTCTGCCAGTCCGGCTCCTCCATGGTCTGCCAGTGCTCGTACGCCTTCAGACGGAACTCCAGGAGCCACTCCGGCTCGTCCTTTTTCTCGGAGATGGCACGAATGACGTTTTCATTCAGCCCTGGCGGGAGCTGGTCCATCTCGATGTCCGTACTGAACCCCTCTTCGTACGGGCGGTCGATGAATTCTTCGACATCCGTCGTCATAACAATCCTCGTTGATGCAAGTTGAGCGTGAAGCGTCGTCGTGCTCGAAGTTCGTCTCCTTGGGGGAGCGAAGCCCTCGAGCGGGTGGTACTCGAACGTTACCCAGTTTGATGACTCGTCGCGGGTGCCGACCAGGCCTCCTCGTCCGGTTGGGATGGAGGCGAGAGCTCACCGAGGTAATGCTCGACCTCTTCTTCGCCCTCGGTCAGCACGCTGATGGGAATGTTGTCCAGCGTCCGGGCCAAAAATTTCGAGATGCGCGCCCAGACGGGACGGATCGAACAGTTGCAAACGTGTACGCATGACTCGCGCTGTCCCGTGTGTTCGTCGCAAAATTCGTCCAGCTCGACCATGCCGTCGAGCTGCCGCATCACGTCGCCCAGCGAGATCTCGTCGACGGGGCGCGCCAAATAGTATCCCCCGTGAGCCCCTCGTTGTGCCTCGACGATGCCTCCTTCCGAGAGCTCACGAAGCAGTTTCTGGGTGTAGGGAAGGGATAGCCCTTCGGCCTCGGCAATTTTCCGGGCCGATATCGGCTCGTCCTCCTCTCGTTTGGCGATGCAAACCAAACAACGGAGTCCGTATTCTTCGAGTGCTGTGATTTTCATCGGGCCACCCTTCGGGTGAGAGGGGATAGCATACTTTTTTGTATGCTTTCAACGGCTCCGACGCGAGAACAAAAACCGCCTGCGCCCGAGGACGCTGAGACGGTTCAATATCAATATAAGCGGCCGACCGGGTTTGACAACCCTCGAACGTAAAAAAGTACACCTCGAGGTAAAGATAGACAGAATCAGGCCCGATACGAGACGAGCCGAAGGGGCATGCGAACGTTCGTCACTTCGTATCGATCGAAACAACGCGGAGGGAGGCGATCGCTGCCCCCTCCGAGAGACGAGGCCGTCTGTCGGCTCACCGGGCAAACAGCGAGATGTCGATGGCGGAATAGTCGACTCCATTCACCCAGTTGACCCCGGTGATATCGGCGTTGCTGTACTGGCTGTCGCCATTCTTCCA
>JAQCND010000264.1 GCA_028274765.1 Bradymonadaceae bacterium | reverse complement strand
TCCCGATCCGGGTGATCAAAACGTGGTGCGTTCCAGTGGCACCTACAAGCTCGATAGTCGCGTAGGCGATGTCGCACTGGTGGCGATCGGCGGTCTGCAGAATCGAACCACCGGGGAATTCGACCCCCTGAGAATGGGAGTCAAGCGGTATCAATTTGCCGCCCAGGGCAAGACCTACACTCGGGATATCGATCTCGACATTCCACTCAATCGAACCATGTCCTTCAAGGTCAAGAGCCCCCCGAAGCATCCCGAAGGTCCCGATACGAATCGAGTCGTCCCCTACCTGGACTTCGGCTTCGAGGGAGTCTTCGGCGGGTTCGACAACGCCCGCGGCGACAGCAATCTCCTCGAAGCCAACAAACAGCCTCAACTCTCGGGCCCTCTGTCGGACATCACCTACACGATTGTCGGAGGCACGTACACGGAGGTCTCCAACGACTCCGGTGGGGAGCCGGGATTGGGCTCGCCCCAAAGTGTTGCGATCAAGCGAGACGTCCAGCCGACCGGCACACTCATCGAACTCCCCAATCTCCCCGCCGTGCCCCGCGTGACGTCGCCCCAGCCGAATCAAGAACCGGTCGATGGACTGATCACGTTCAAGACGGGCTCGTCGCAGCAGCCGGACTTCTACCACGTTCAGGTGCTCACGCCTCGCAATCGCGCCGTCTGGGATGTCTTCTTGCCCGGGAGCGCCAACTCGATGCGTCTCCCGGACTTCCCGGATTTCTCGAATCTTCCCAGGAAACGTCAGCCCAACCCCTATCCCGGTGGCATCTTCCAGCTGTCGATTATCGGTATTCAGCATCCGGGAGTTACGTATAACAACTTCAGTTACAACGATCTCTCGATCGACAGGTGGAGCGCCTACTCGGTCGGAGGACAGCAGATCAGCTTCAGTCGCTGAACGATGTGATCGCCCCTCCGGAGGGCGACTTCCGGCCGGCGCGAGGTGACACGAGACGTCTCCCCTCTACCACCGGAGTGGGGCCGTCTCTTCTCGAGGGTGTTTGATGTGAACTCACGGATGGGTACTCCATCATGGCTATGCACAGGGATCACCGCTCGCCCCATCTCGCCTCGGCGATTCGAGCCCTCGGGGTCGTCCTGTTAGCCCTTATCGCGGGCACGATGGGATGTTCGGAAGACACGTCGCCGTCGTCTCCGAGCACTCCATCTCCGGCCGACACGACTCGCAGCGCCCCCTCGCCTGCGCCCGACGCAGCAACGTCTCCCCGACAAGATGCAGGTCTCGACTCGCCCTCGGATGCTCGAATGTCCTCCGAGGTGGGAGGCGGCTCCGACCCCGAGGATGTCAGCGTCTCATGGGATTGGGGTCGAGCGGACGCCGACGATGCCCCCCCCCTCGCCCTAGACACAATCGTGCCCCCCTCGGGACCTCTCGAGGGAGGCAGTCGCGTGCGCATCATCGGTGATGGGCTCCACGAGGGCATCGAGATCTTCGTGGGCGGGCGACCCATGGAGACCACTTACTCCGGGGATGCCCTGATCGGGCGCGTCCCTCCGGGCTCTAATCCCGGACCGGTGACGGTCAAAGCAGTCGACCCCTCGGGAGAACGAACGGCTCTCGCCGAAGGATACACGTACGTCGGGGGGCTCGAGGTCGATCGCATCACGCCCCGAACAATTCCCACCGAGGGAGGCGTGCAGATCGTCCTTCGAGGGAGCAATTTCGATCCGTCGACTGCCGTGAGCATCGACGGACAATCGGCGCGCCGAGTGCGCCGGATCGATGCCGAGACTCTCCGCATCATCGCGCCGAGTGGCCAGCCCGGCCCGGCCGACCTCCGGATCACGACCCCCGACCAGAGTCGTGTCTTCGAGGAGGCTCTCACCTACAGGGCCCCGCTCACCATCGACTCGATCGCCCCCGCCAGCGGCCCGACCGTCGGCGGCCAAGAGGTGACGCTCGAGGCGACGGGGCTCGATCCGGATGCGCGGGTCGAGCTCGACGGCCAGCAAGCTCGAACGCTTTCGCTCAAACCCGCCCGAGGCACGATGCGCGTCGAAACCCCTGCTCATGCCGGCGGCGCGGTCAATGTCACGCTCCGATCGGATGGAGAGGCCACCCGCCTCGAGGATGCGTACTACTATCGAGAGGACCAGACCTCTAAAATTGCCTCGGTTCGTCCGGATCACGGGCCGACTTCGGGGGGAACAAAGGTCGTGCTGACGGGTTACGGATTCCAGGCCTCCAATGCCTCGATCCAGTTCGGCGACGAGACTGCTGCGATCGTCGACGCCACCGAGACGCGCGCCGTCGTCGAGACGCCCCGTGTGAGTGACTCCGGAGCCGTCGACGTGTCGCTGCAACACGGCAATCGCGAGGTCGACGCGGTTCCCGAAGGATTCGAGTACCGAACGTCGATCCGAATCGACGAAGTGACCCCCTCAACGGGTCCTGTCGAGGGCGGCACGAAGGTGACGCTCGAAGGAGAGGGGCTCGCCGACATCGATCGCTTCCTGTTTGACGGTCTTCCG
>JAQCND010000261.1 GCA_028274765.1 Bradymonadaceae bacterium | reverse complement strand
GAGGTAGCTGGCTCGATAGAAGGGGAAGCTAAAGAGGAGATCGACGGTTTCGCCCTCCTGGAAGGTCGCCGCGTTGACCGTTACGTCGCGTCGGAGACGAACGCGGGTCTCGAGACGGAGGGGCTGGTAGAGAAAAATGGCGTGGTGCTGTTCGGCGAATTCGAAGTCCGCGCTCAGTCGCTGGAACCCAAAGAGGACGTCCTGTCCGCCCTCGTCGACGTAATCGAAGTATGTGCCATTGTTGCCGAACTGGACCTTGTGGAAGAGCGGGTCGAGAAAGCCGAGCTCCCCGGTGAGGGTGACGCTGTCGCGGGGGACCTCTTGTTGTTCGGAGTCCGAGGAGGACTCAGCCTGCAGAGGACTCACAAGAAGCAGGCCAACGAGTAAGAAGACACCGGCGAGAAAACCCCGCGCCCAGTCGTGCGACCGTTTCACACCCATTTTGAACCTCCAAGATCGTCCAGTACGTATCCAGTCAGCTCGCCCTCCAAGTTTAACGCGCGATAATTGCTATCAAGTGTCATTGGAGGTTGAGCCGACCTGTCCGGAGCAAGTGTGGGCATGCGTGAGCATGTTCCCCTCGATGGGGCGCTCGCCTCCCGAGTTTCCGAACGGAAACGCGACCAATGGCGAGTGGGGGCCAGGCAGTCGGAGGGAGACGTCTTCGCCGGCGATCGATACTCCATTCGCAGGGGTTGGCAGATCGAGATGGCTCGGACGAGCGGATTCGGCGAAACAACTGGACGATGTTCGGCACGAGACGTCGAGTCCAATCAGGAAGTATGCACATTCTCGGAGGCGTTGCGCTCGTGGTATCGCCATCCAGCATGGAGGGCGAGCGCAGCGGCGATGAACACCAGTCCCCCCATCTCGCGTCCCTCCTCGAGATCGACCCATGCCACGGATTCGGGGGGCGCATCTCCGTACATTGGTGTGACGTCGCCCGTGTAGAGACACCATCCGAGCCAGCTCGCGTAGAGCAGGGCGGCGAGGGCCGCCAATCCACTCGGAAGGGGCGACCAATCGAGTCCGGCGGCGCCCGAGGCACAGAAAAGGGCAGCGACGCCGTAGATCGAGACCCAGAGGGCCGCCGTCGCATCGTTGAACTGGAGCGTCGCGGCCCAGACGAACAGGCCCGCGAAGAGGCCGAGTACGATCCGGATGACTGTCGAATGCGTCGTCATCGTCATTCGCTGGACTGATGTCGAAGGTAGCTCCGATTTCAGTCGCTTCAGCGACTCCTCATCGGGAGAAACGACGCGACCACGACATCGCTCGACGTATGTTGGGCATCACGATGATGGTGGAGCTAGATGCCAGGCCTATCTCAATCGTCTTGAGAGGGCCGGAGGCTCCGGCGCACCAGTTCGTCCAGGGAGACGCGCCCGGCCCCCGCGAAGAGCAAAGAGGCAAAGGGAATGGCGTAGACGAGGGCCATTTCCTTGTCGCCGAACGGGTCGCCTGCGTGGACGACGAACGCGGCCACGAGCATGGTGAACAGCAAATTGAAGGCCGCAAATCGCGTGGCGAAGCCGACGACGAGGAGGGCCGAGCACAGAAATTCGGCAAACACCGTGAGGGCCAGACTGATCTCCGAGCCCACCCCGAGCGGATCGGGAAACGAACCGCCCTGTCCCTCCATGAGTGTCATCAATTTGCCCCACCCGTGGCCGTATATCATCAGGCCACCGGTGGCCCATCGAAGGATGAGGAGTCCAATGTCGCGACCGATATCTCTCAGTGTGTCGTACATGGAGGACTTGTTTGGGGAAGGAGCCGGGAGTGTCGAAGTAGGGGCTCTCCTGCATGCGAGGCGAGGGGCGCCGATTGCCCGAGTAACAACACGTTCGACCGGAGACAACCTTCCCTCGAAAGGACAAACAAGGAGATGACGAGAGAGTTGACGTCCATCTCACGATGAAATGCTGTTCCCGCTGAAGCCGTTACATCAGCAGCTACAGAGGGGGGCTTGCAATCTATACTTATTCGTATATTTTATTGAAGACGGCGAGTCTCCGCGAGGATGTTCATCGCTCGACCCGCACCTACCCAAAAGTCCATGCGACGACAGATTCAGGAAGTCATCAACGACGAAGTCAATCCCTTCGTCGCCAACCACGGCGGTCACATCGAGCTCATCGATTTTCTCGACAAGAACGTCTACATCGAGATGAGCGGTGGCTGTCAGGGGTGCGCCGCCTCCTCGGCGACGCTCCAGCAGGGGATCGAGCGCATTCTGCGCGAGCACTTCGGCGACGAGATCAACGAGATCATCGACGTCACCGACCACTCTCAGGGCGACGATCCGTACTACGAGGATGACGGGGCCACCATGTTTTGAGGCACCGTTCGCCTCTTCCCATCCATCCAGCCGGGCGCCGGGGCATCAGTCCTCGGCGCCCTCGATGATCTCGGCGCGCACCCATTCGATCAGATCAATCGGAACCGATTGACTCCCTTTCATGACGTCGGCCCCCAGTGACGTCAACCGAATCCGATGTCCGTGGGGACGCGCCACCAGTTCGACATCGAGACATCGCCTGATCGCGTGAACGAGATCGTGTTGAGTGATCTCGTCGAGGCGTCCGTACGTCGAGAGCTCCGCGAATCCCCGGCGTTCGAGTCGGTTGCTCGACGAGCCCCCGAGCATGGCGGCCACGTCGAGGACGGTGGCCTCGCCATGGGTGCGAGCCACGCCGCTCAGGATCTTGCGGACGATGGTCTCGGGAGCATCCGAAGGAGCCTCGCGGGATTCCGCCAACTCCGGTTCGCCATTCTCGAGACAGACGTCGCAGTAGTCGCAGTCGTCGCCGAAGTCAGGTGTCGCGCCGAAGTAGTAAATCAGATGCTCTTTTCGACAGCGATTCCCGGAGGCGTAGGTGACAACGTCCTCGAGCTGGCGCTTTTCGACCTCTCGCTGTTGTGCGAGCGAGTCCCAGTTGATCCGCAACTCCCGGATGCGAGCGCGGTCCTCGACCTCGATGTACGGGCGATCGCCCCGATAGCCAAATTCGAGGTGTCCGCCTCGACTCAGCAAGTCCAGTGACGATTCGGCCGCCCACTCGTGGAGGCGCTCCGGGCCACGACCGGAGCTCTCGACGATCTCGGCGAGCTGCTCGGGCCCGATGCCGTGCCGACCGGTCCCGCGTCCCCGGAGCTCCAGCCAGATGGCCTTGACGGTGGTCTTTTCGGGGTAGGAGTTTTCGATGAAGAAATCGTGGATGTCCCGGTCGGCCGGGTCGTAGAGCATCGAACAGTGGGCGGGCTCGCCGTCGCGCCCGGCCCGTCCCGCCTCCTGGTAGTAGGCCTCCAGACTGCCCGGCATGTTGTAGTGGACGATCGCCCGGATGTCGGGCTTGTCGACCCCCATGCCGAAGGCATTGGTCGCCACCAGCACAGGGAGATCGCCGGCCATGAAAGCCTCCTGTGTGACTCGACGCTTCCGGTCGGACATGCCGGCGTGGTAGGCGCCCGAGACGAACCCCTCGACGTCGAGCTTGTCGGCGACGTTTTCGACCTGACGTCGCGTGGCACAGTAGACGACCGCCGACTGCGAGGGGGCGCGCTCCAGTAACTCGACGAGCTCCTCGAGCTTCGCCTGTTTGCCGGTCGCTTCGCGGACGTCGAAATAGAGGTTGGGCCGCTCGAAGCCACCGACGATGATGTCGGCTTCGTCGAGGCCGAGTTGATCGAGGATGTCCTTCTGGACCTGTTTAGTCGCCGTGGCGGTCACCGCCAGAACGGGGGGCTCGTCGAGCATCTGGCGAGCCTCCTCGAGGGCCAGATAATCCGGCCGAAAGTCGTGGCCCCACTGGCTGATGCAGTGGGCCTCGTCGATCGCCAGCAGTGAGACGTCGGTCGCCTCGATGGCACTCCGGAATCGATCGCTTCGAAACCGCTCGGGGGCGACATAGACCAGCCGATAGGCGCCCTCGCGCATCGCCGAGATGCGTCGCCGGCGTTCGCGCCGCGAGAGACTGGAGTTAATCAGCGTCGAAGGGACACCGACCTCCTCGAGCCCTTCGAGCTGGTCCTGCATCAGGGCAATCAGCGGCGAGACGACCAGCACGAGCCCGGTTTCGGTCAGGCAGGCGGGGAGCTGAAAGCAGAGGCTTTTGCCCGAGCCGGTCGGCATGATCGCGAGGACGTCGTCGCCGTCGATGACGCGATCGATGACATTTCGCTGACTCGGACGAAACGAATCGTAGCCGAAGACCTCCTCGAGCGCCTCGTCGGGGCTCGACGCCGGGAGGTCGGGGGTGGGTGCGTCGCTGGTGTCGGCACGAGAGGCCGAGGCGGTGGAACGAGACATCGGTCGGCGGGCTCCTGCATCCAGAGAGCGAGATCGAAACAATCGGGAGGACGGCGGGCTGACGCGAGTCAACGGCTCAGTCGGTCGAACTGCCCAGATCCATGCGCTCGGCGAAGTCGGCGTCGAGTGTGCGCACCCTGGACCAGCACTGCTCGGCGAGCTCCGTGTCGTCGAGCTTCGATTCGGCAAAGACGCCCATGTCGTAGGCCAGTCGGGCGTCGAGATTGTCGTATTCGAGAAGGTTCGAGACCGTCTCACTCAGTTCGGAGCTCGCGCCACGCCTAGCGTGCTCGATGCGGGCGCGGCCGAACTGCGCCTTCGGATGGTCGGGGGCCTTCTCGAGGACCGCTCGATACAGCGTCTCGGCCCGATCGAGGTTGCCCTGGCTCAAGGCGAGGTCCGCCTGAGTGAGCTGGACGGAGAGGTCGGGTCCGTCCGACTCGGATGGGGCGTCCGAATCCGACTCACTGCCGGTTTCGGACTCCTCAGAGGCACGGGCCTCGTCGCTCTCGCCGTCGGTATCGGCCGCCTGCTCGTCAGACGGTTCCGTCTCGGGAGGCGTCCCGGACGACGACTCCTTCGAGGACGTCTCGTCGTCGGAGGCCTCCGCATCGGACGATGGAGACGACGCAGTGTTATCCGAGGGATCCGAGTCTCCACCCCGGTTCGCGACAGGGCCCTCACGTTCGCTCGTGTCACTCGTCTCATCCGACGACGTCTCCGTCATGTTGCCGCCGCTCGTTGCCTCGGAGACTTCCGAGCTCTCGTCGAGCATGGCTTCGGGCGATTGCGGAAGGCGCGAGGTGATGCGGCCGATCTGCTGGCGGATGGTATCGCCGTCGAGCCCGCCGAAGCCCTCGAAGTCCGGATCGAGTTCGAGCGTTCGCTGCCAGGCGAGGGCCGTGCGGGCCATTGCTTCGCGGGAGTCCTGAGCCTGATTGAACCAGAAGACCCCGCGCAGGAAGGGCACGACGGGGTCGTCGGAGCGGGTGTCTTCGAGCGTCTCGAGGACATCGAGGGCTTGCTCGCGCTGGTCGAGGCGAATGTAAGCCCAGGCCAGTCGAGGGGCGGCCCGAGACGTCGGGCCCTGCTCGTCGACGACCTGTTGATAAATCGCGACGAGTTCGAGATAACGTCCTGTCGACATGAAGACGCGCTCGATCTGACCGATGCGTTCCCCGATGCCGGGACGTGCGAAGAGTGTGCTCGCGTTGCGGCGAAATCCCTCGACGATCTGTTCGTACCCCGGCTGGTCCTCGACCGAGCTCGGCGGCTCGGGCGTCGGGACGTCTCGGACGAGCTCCGACTGCCGTTCGGTGGGCGCAAAATAGATCGTGCCGTTGTCGTCGTTGGAGTCGGCTTCGCCTCCACACCCGGCGGCGAGTCCGACGACCCATACCAGGAGTAGAAGTAGTCCGATGGATGATACACGCGCTGGACGCACAACCGTCGCCTTTGTGGGAGTGGGAGCCAATCTCGGAGATCGGGCGCACCACGTGAGGGGCGCCATCGAGGCCGTCGAGCAATTACCGACAACGTCGGTGACGGCGGTGAGTTCACTGTACGAGACGGAGCCGCGGATCGTCGAGGACCAGCCCGACTTCGTCAACGCCTGCCTCAGAATAGAGACCGGACTCGATCCGCGCAAGTTGCTCGACGAGATGTTTACTATCGAGCGTGAGATGGGCCGTGATCGGGCCGCATCGAGTCGGGACAAGGGGGCGAGGCGCATCGATCTGGACTTGCTGCTCTACGGCGATCGCATCATCGACGAGCCGGAACTCGAGGTCCCCCACCCAGGAGTGTCCGAACGCCGTTTCGTGCTGGTCCCGCTGGTCGAGATCGCCCCCGACGCCTGGCATCCGGGCGAGGCGTGTTCGGCGGAGACACTCCTGGCACGATGCCCCGATCTGGGCGAGGTCACTCCTCTATCATGAAGCGATCGAGACGCTCCCGCCGGGTTCGCCGTCGTTCAGGTCGTAGAGACGCGTCGCTTCGAGTCCATAGCGCCGGTAGCGTGTCCAGTTCCAGGTTGCTACGATGATCTGGACGTTGTCGGTGATTTCGTCCAAAACGGCAGTGAATCGCTCGAATCGCCCGGCGCCAGTGGCCGTCAGAGGTTTGTCGAGCACCAGGGGATATCGGAGACCGTCGTTGAGGCAGTTGGCGAGGGCGATCCGGAAATCATCTCGCTTCTTCGTTGTAATGGAAACGCGATGTGAGGATTTCCAAACGATTGCTGACGGGTCGGCCGGTCGATGCCTCGTTCATTTACTCGACATCGATCGTCTCGGCCCGGGTATCGGCCTCGTCGGGGAGGCGCTCGAGTGCGTCGGTCGCCTGCCCTTCGATGACCAGCGAGGCACAGGCCGAGCCGAATCGAGCAGCTTCGACGGGGGAGGCGCCATCGCCCAATCGAGCGAGGAGACCGGCGGCAAAGGTGTCGCCAGCGCCGGTCGGATCGATGATGTCGCTCGGATGGGCGCCCACCCGACGTGCCTCTCCCTCGACGACGACGGTGACGCCCGCGTCGGCGTGGGTACGGACGACCACGGGGATGGTCTCGGTGAGGCGCTCGAACAGATCCCCCTGGTCGCGGAGGTCTTCGTCGCTCAGGCAGGCCACTTCGATGCCGCGGAGATCGTCGACAGTCACCGCCCAGGGTTGTTGGACGACGAGACGAGCCTCCTCGGCCGCCCCGTCGAATGCTCGATCGGTGGCTCGCGGGCCGGGGCCTTTGATCCATCCCTGGACGCCGATCGACAGATAAGCTGGGTCGGTCTTGCGCATCCATTCAGCGAGGTCGATTTCGCCCAGCACGGGGGCCAGGTGCAGCCACTCGGCCTCGAGCGCACCGTCGGGCGCCATCTCCGGGATGAGCGTCGGTCCCTGAGCCTCGAGCAGTTGCCGTCGCGGGCCCTCGTCGGGATAGAGGTTGGTAAAGAGGGTGGTAGCGCCCCGTCGGACGACGGTGCGCTCGAGTCCCTCCAGGGCGTCGTCACAGACGAAATCCTCGCCGACGGCCGTCAGCAGGTGGGCGGGGACGTCGAGCGCCTCGAAGACGCGAGCGCCGTAGTATGCACATCCCCCGGCGCGGAACTGATCGCCGTAGCGGTCGTGGGTGGTATGGCCGACGACGAGGCGTTCGATCTCAGAACTCATGGGAGGCTCGCAAACCTACAGCGCCTCTCGGAGGCGGATGACGCCGGGAAGGGGCGCTCACTTTTCGAGGCGGCTCAATTCGTGAATTCGCCGCCGGCGATGTTGTAGGACTGGCCCGTGATGGCCGAAGCTTCGTCGGAGGCCAGCCAGTGGGTCAGATCGGCGACCTCCTCGGGCTCGACCATCCGCTCCATCGGGATGTCGGCGACGGCCTCCTCGTGAAACTCCTCGGGGGTCATGTCGGCCTCGTCGGCGGAGGTCTCGATGTCGCTCCGGGCCATCGAAGTGTCGACCCAGCCGGGACAGACGGCGTTGACCCGGATGTCGCGCTCGCTCAGTTCCGGGGCCGCACATTTGACCAGCCCGAGTATGCCGTGTTTGGAGGCGGTGTAGGCCTCGTAGCCGGGGCGACCGTTTTTGCCGAGACCCGAGGAGATGGCGACGATCGAGCCGCTGTCGTTCATCCACTCCGCCGCCGCTCGAAAGCAGTAGTAGACGCCATCGAGATTGACGCCGAGGACCTCCGACCAGACCTCGTCACTGTCGGCATCGTCGAGTCGAGCCTGCCGACAGATGCCGGCGCCGGCGACCAGGACGTCGAAGTCGCCGAAGCTTCCGAAGGTCTCGTAGACGTTGCTCTTGTCGCTGACGTTCAACGTCGCGGGTTCGACCGGCTGATCGTCGTCGAGCTCGGCCATCAGTCCCTCGAGGCTATCCTCGTTGTGGCCGCAGGCGATCACGCGGTATCCACTCTCGAGGAATCGTTTGACCGTGGCACTGCCGATACCTCCGGCGGCGCCGGTCACGACACACGTCCGTTCCATCGTCGACCTCCTGTCTGGGGGATTCGCAGTCGTTTGGCGTTCAGTAGCTCTGTTCGACGGCCTCTCGAATCACGTCGTCGGAGACGGGGATACCGTACTCGCCGTTGACCGACCAGAGCTGGCCGGGCTCCTCGACGAGCGCCATCCGCGTCCCCTCGGTGAGGTACTTCTGGTTGTAGCCCGACATCGCGAGGACGTCGTCGGCCTCGATCGACTCGGGGACGTCGGTCGGCAGGTTGTATTTTTCGATGACGTGGCGGTGCAGATCGACCAGCTCGTCGTCCCAGCCGCCGAGAATCTTGGCGACGCGTGCCGAGACCATCATGCCGATGGCGACCGACTCGCCGTGGTTGAGGTCGTAGCCCGACAGATATTCGACCGGGTGGCCGACTTCGTGGCCGTACTGCAGGACCAGCCCCTCGCGGTGTTCCTTGGGGTCGACGGCCATCAACTTGCACTTGAGCTCGATGTTGCGGCGAACGACGTGCTCGAGAAAGTCGGGATTCCAGAGGTCGCCGTCGTAGTCGAGCAAGTAGTCCAGATAATCGGGGTCTTGGCCGAGGGCGTGTTTGACGACCTCGGAGAGCCCGTCTGGGATGAGCCAGTCGTCGAGGGTCTGGAGGACGTCGACGTCGACGGCGATGCGGATGGGCGGATAGTAGGCGCCGATGTGGTTTTTGCCGCGGTCGCCGTTGACGCCCTGCTTGTGGCCGATGGCGGCGTCGCACTGGGCCATCAGCGTCGTCGGGATGTGGATGAGCCCGATGCCGCGATAGAGCGTCGACGCCAGGAAGCCGCAGACGTTGCAGACGGCGCCGCCGCCGAGCGAGATCAGGACCGAGCGCTCGTCGATCCCCTCGCCGAGGACGCGTTCGGCCATCTCCACGTAGTTGTCGAGGGTCTTGGACTGTTCGCCCTCGGCCATGACGACGCGCTGGACGTCGTAGCCGAGCTCGCGCAGGCCCTCGACGAAATCGTCGCCGTAGAGTCGATTGACCCGGGT